>JBILPX010000160.1:0-7102 GCA_044373565.1 Roseomonas sp. | reverse complement strand
CGAGCAGATCACGCTTGTCTTCCGGCGTGGTGGCGATGATGCGCGATAGCGCCACACCCCAGACGCGGCCAAAAATCGCGCGGGTATCGGGCAGGTCAGGATTGGCTTCCTCAATAATCGCGCCCTGTTCTTCCAAAAGTCGCGTGGCGGCGGCCAGCACATCCTCGCCTTCCGCATCCAAGGGCGGCGCGAAGCCCATGCGCCGCACCACCGCCACGCGCATGCCCGCGATGCCATCTTCAATGCCAGCCAGCCAATCGCGCGGGTCATCGGGCAGGGCGTAGGGGTCGCGCAGATCGTGCCGCGCCATCGCGCCGAACATGAGCGCGGCATCGCGCACCGTGCGTGTCATGGGGCCAGCCACCGCGACATGGCCAAAGGCGCCCAGCGGCCATTGCGGAATGCGCCCGAAGGAAGGCTTCATCCCGACCAGCCCGCAAAAGGCCGCCGGGATGCGAATGGAACCGCCGGCATCGGTGCCAATATGCAGCGGCCCAAAACAAGCAGCCCCCGCCGCCCCGGCGCCGGAAGAAGACCCGCCCGGCGTACGCTTGGGGTTCCAGGGATTGCGCGTAATGCCATGCAAAGGGCAATCGCCCGGCGATTTCCAGCCGAATTCCGTGGTGGTGGTCTTGCCGATGATCACCGCGCCGGCGTGCTTCAGCCCCAGCACGGCGGGGGCGTCTTCAGTCGCCGGTGTCGTATCCGTGCTGCGGCTGCCGCGCCTGGTCGGGAAACCCGATAGGTTCAGCAAATCCTTCACCGTGGAAGGCACACCATCCAGCATGCCCATTGGCCTGCCTGCCTGCCAACGCGCTTCAGATTCGCCCGCCGCTTGCAGAGCGCGCGGGTTCATCGCCGCAAAGGCGTTCACCCAGGGGTTATAGCGCGCGACGCGCTCCATCACGGCCTTCAGCGCCTCCACCGGCGAAAGGCGCCGCCGCGCGTAAAGCCCCAGCAGGGTTTCAGCAGTCATCAGGGCGGGATCGGTATCGCTCATGGGGGTTCCGGTATGATGGCTAAGGGTGCAGCATGCCGTTTGATTGCAGGCAGGAGAACCCCCGATGAATGACAAAGCCGCCAAACCCTGGGAATGGCCCGAAGCGCAATGGCGGGAAATTGTGGGCCGTGCCCGCGCCGGGCGTTCCTTGGCCCCCGCTTCCTGGCCAAATGGGGCGCGCTGTTGTGTCTCGCTCTCCTTCGATGCGGACCACGAAACCATTCCGCTGCGCGATGCCGATGAAAGCCCTATGCGCATCAGCCAGGGGCAATATGGTGCCCGTCAGGGCGTGCCGCGCATCCGCGCCTTGCTCGCGCGCCATGACGTCAAGGCGAGCTTCTTCTACCCCGCCGTCTCAGCACTTTTGCACCCGGATGAGGTGCGCGGTGTCGCGGATGAGGGCCATGAGATCGGCATCCATTCCTGGATCCATGAAGCCAATACGCAATTGCCGCCAGGCGTCGAGCGAGACCTGACTTTCCGAGCCGCCGATACGCTTGAAAAACTCACAGGGCGCCGCCCGGTTGGCATCCGCACGGCGTCTTGGGATTTTTCGGTGGATACGCTTTCGATCATCCGCGAATTGGGCTTGCTCTATGATTCATCGCTGATGGCCGATGATGATGCCTATGAATTGCTCGATCAGGGAACGCCCACTGGCATAGTAGAATTGCCGCCGGAATGGATCCGCGATGATGCGGTGTATTTCAACATGCTGCGCTTTTCGGGACTTCGCCCCTATACGCCCCCTTCAAGCGTGGAGGAGGTGTTCACGGCGGAATTCGAAGGGGCCTATCGCGAAGGCGGCTTGTTCCTGCTGACCATGCACCCGCATGTGATTGGGCATCGCAGCCGCATCGCGCTGCTTGATCGGCTGGTGCAACACATGAAGGGTTTTGGCGATGTGTGGTTCGCGACGCATGAAGAAGTGGCGCGCTGGTGCAAGACCCAGGCGGGCATGAAGTAAGGGGGGGCACCCCGCCCGCGACAATGCGCGGGCGGGGCAGTGCGTATCAGGTCACAACGATATCGAATTGCTTGGCGACCGCGGTCCATTCCGTGATCTGCTCGCGCATGATTTTCACGAAATCACCATTCAGCGGCGAAGGCCGGCGCGGCAGAGTCTGCAAATCTTCGAACCGCGCCATCAATTCTGGCCGTGCCAGGATGGGGTTGACCAAGCCGGCAAGCCGATCCGTGATGGGCTGAGGCAGGCCCTTCGGTGCGGAAAGCCCAAGCCATTGCGCCGACGTCAGCTTGGGGAAGCCAAGTTCAGCGAAGGTCGGCACATTCGGGAAAGCGGGCAGGCGCTGCGGTGATGAAACGGCAAGCGCGCGCAACACGCCATCCTTCATCAGCTGCACATTGGTGGTGATGGGATCAATCAGGCTTTCAATCTGATTGGCCATCAGATCCTGCATCGCGGGTGCGCTGCCGCGATAGGGCACGTGATCCAGATTGGTCACCTTGGCTTCACTGGATAGCATCGCCCCCAGCAAATGCGGCGCCGAACCAATGCCAGAAGACCCGAAGCGGACCGGCTGCGTCTTCGCCGCGTCCAGATAATCCGCCAGCGTCTTGAAGCGTGATTCAGACTTCACCAGCAGCACATTCGGCGCTTCCACCAAAAGCCCGATATGCGTGAAATCCGTGATCGGGTTGAAGGGCAGCGTCGGCATCGTCGCCGCCGAGAAAACATGCACCGAAGCGTGGGAAACCAGCAGCGTATAGCCATCCGCCGGCTGTTTCGCGACGAAATCCGTGCCGATCACGCCACCGGCGCCGGCGCGGTTTTCCACCACCACGGTTTGGCCCAAAGCTTGGGAAAGGGCAGGAGCCATCAGGCGGCTCACGGTATCCACCAGGCCCCCCGGCGGGAATTGCGCGATCAGGCGGATGGACCCGCGGGTCGGCCAAGCGCCGCTTTGCGCGGAGAGAATGCCCGGGCTTGCCAGAGCGCCGGCAATGGCGCCTCCGGTCAGGCCAAGAAGTTGACGACGGTTCATGCGAAAGCTCCTTGCTGCTAAATCGGCACTCACCGCCTAAAAAATGGGCACAATCACCCAGTTCCCAGCGAATGCGCCGCTTGTGCTTTGGAGAGAGGCAATCACCGTGCCAAGCAGATTAATCCGCTTTGATCCCGGCTTCGCGCACAATCTGCGCCCAGCGCTTCATGTCGGCCTCAACCAAAGCGGTGAAGCCAGGGCGGTCCAGCCGGTTCGGGGCAGCGCCCAGTTCCACCAAGCGTTCACTGAGCGCGGGCGTCGCCAGGCTTTCCACCAGCGCGGCATTCAGCCGATCCGCGACCGGGGCCGGGATGCCGGCTGGGCCGCTGATGCCGAACCAATTCGCCGCCACCAATTGCCCCAGGCCAAGTTCCGCGACCGAGGGCACATCGGGCCAGCGCGGCAGGCGTTCAGATGTGGTCATGGCAAGCAAGCGCAGCCGTTCATTGCGCCCAACATCGGGGATGGCCGCGATCAGCCCATCAATATTGCCCGCAATCACGTCAGTCGCCGCAGGCGCCGCACCGCGATAGGGCACATGGGTGATATCCACCCCCGCCAGCCGCTTCAGGATTTCCAGCTTGGCGTGAGACGACGTGCCATTGCCATTGGACCCGAAGCGGATGCTGCCCGGCTTTTCGCGGGCGGCGGCGATCAGCGCGGGTAGGCTCTGCCAGGGGCCGGTGGCGGAAACCGCAATCGCACTCGGCACCGCGGCGAGCAGGCCGATATGGGTGAAATCGCGCATCACATCATAAGGCATGGTCGGCAGGATGGCCGGCGCAATCCCCTGGGAGGCGATGTTGGAAAGCAAAATGGTTGTGCCATCGGGGGCGCTTTTGGCAACTGAATCACTGCCGACCACGCCACCCGCGCCGGCGCGGTTTTCGACCACCACCGGCGCGCCAAGGCGGCTTTCCATCTCTCGTGCCACCAGCCGCGCCAGCAAATCCGCCGTGCCGCCGGGCGGAAAGGGGACAATAAAGCGAATGGGCCGCGCGGTTTGCGCACCTGCGGCCAGCGCTGGGGTGGCAAGGATGGCGGCCAGAATGGCGCGGCGCTTGGTGGTTTTCATGTCGTGATCCCCCGGAAATTCCGGCGTTCCATAGACCAGAAGGCGCCGCCGTGTCTTCATGGCGCGGGAGGATGCCATGTCACTTGCCTATGCGAGGAAGGGCCTGCTTGGGGTGCTGACCCCTCAGGCCAATACGACGGTGGAGCCGGAGTTTTCGCTGCTGCTGCCGCCCGCGACGGCGATGCTGACCGCGCGGCTGGTGAGCACGCAGCCCAGCCTGAATGATCGGCTGCGTGATTACGTCGCGGGGCTGGAGCAGACCTGCGCGCAATTCGCCAACGCGCCGCTGGGTGCCATCGCCTTTGCCTGCACGGGCTCCTCCTATCTGGTGGGGCCGGAAGCCGAGGACGCCGCCGTGGCGCGGCTCTCTGCCCGCGTGCCCTTCATCACCGCAGGCCGGGCCGTGTGTGAAGCCTTTGCCGTGCTAGGCGCCAAACGCATCGGCTTGGTTTCTCCCTATCCGCCTGATCTGACCGAAGCCTCGGCCGCTTATTGGGTGGCGCGGGGGTTTGGGGTGGCGCGCGTTATCTCCATCGCCACACCGGGCGCGGCCTTTCACCCGATCTATGCCCTGGCCGAGGGCGACGCCAGCGCCGCACTTGCCGCCATGCAGGGCGCGGGGGTTGAGGCGATTATTCTGCTGGGTACCGGCATGCCCACCCTCGGCGCCATTCTGGCGCAGGCGGAAGTGGAGGGCGCGCCGGTGATTTCCTGCAATCTGGCGCTGATGTGGCGCGCGATGGCGGCCTTGCGGGGTGAAGCACCTGATGCGGCTTCACTCAAGCGCTGGATCAGTGGGGCGGATTGGCGTGAGCGTTATGCTGAAAGGCTTGGGCTATAGTGGCTGCCGCGCCTCCGTCACCCCAATCATGGCATCGCGCGTGACAAGTTGTTCCAGCTTCGCCGCATCCCAGCCTTCCGTCCCGGCGGGGCGACGCGGCACCACCAGATAGCGCAGCTCCGCATTGCTATCGTGCACGCGAATGCTGGTGCCCTCCGGCAAATGCGTGCCGAATTCAGCCAGCACGCCGCGCGGGTCCCGCACTGCGCGGGCGCGATAGGCGCGGCTTTTATACCAGGCGGGCGGGCGGCCCAAGACGCTGCGCGGGTAACAAGAACACAGCGTGCAGACGACAAGGTTATGCACATCTTGCGTATTGAACAGCGCGGTCAGCACAGTCTCCCCACGCGATAGCCCCAATTCTTCCACCGCCGCGCCAGCATCGGCGGCAAGCCGTGCGGCAAAGCCTGGATCTGTCCAGGCGCGCACAACAACGCGTGCGCCGAGATGCTCACCCCGGCTATCCATCGCCTCAATCTGGGTGCGGATTTCAGCCGCCGTCAGAATGCCGCGCGCGATCAGCAGGTTCCGCACCGCCCGCCCGCGCAATTGCAGAGGGGATAGCACGGCAACCCCCGCATCATCATCTTCCTGATAGGGGTGGTCATCATGATCATGATCATGGTCGTGGTCGTGATCATGATGGTGGTGGTGATGCCCGCCGGGCGCGTCTTCCACCTTGTCTTCACCGGCGGCACGAAGGCGCGCTTCCTCAGTGAGCAAATCCGCTTCCTGCAAAACGCCCTTTTCCTTGAGCAAGCTGGAAAAGCCGTGAATCCAGCGCTCATAATAAGGCAGCTTCCAATAAGTCTCAGCGTCCAAAGCTTCCTGCACGCGCCGGCTTTCATCGGTGGTGAAGATGTGGCGCTTTTTGTCGGCCAGCAGCAGGCGGATGGCATCTGCCTCCTTCTCCCAATGCGCGGGTTCATGCGGGCTTTGGTCAATCGGCGCGGCGAAGCGGCCGGCGACATCATGGGTCGGCAGGTTGTCGGGTTTTTGGGTCATGCGGGGTGCTCCATACGGCGCATCTTGCCAGGGGCAGCAATTCAGGCAAAGCGTCGTCCAAACCGGGAAGGAGGCTACACCATATGAACCGCGTCACACGCCGCACGACCATCACCGCCGCTGCCGGGCTGCTTGCCGCGCCGGCACTCCGCGCCCAACCCGCCTGGCCGAATAAGGATTTGCGCCTGGTCTGCCCCTTCCCGCCGGGCGGCACCACGGATGTGGTCGCGCGGCTTGTGGCCGCCGCCATGCGCGAAAGGTTCGGGCGCAATGTTGTGGTGGAAAACCAGCCAGGTGCGGGCAGCACGCTCGCCGCCGGGCGCTTCGCCCGTGAAGCCGATGACCACGCGCTGTTCCTTAGCCAAATTGCCTCCCACGCCATTGGCCCGGCGCTGTTCCGCAACCTTGCCTATGATCCTGAGACGGATTTCCGCGCCGTGACGCTGGTGGTGACGGTGCCGAATGTCTGGGTCGCCAATCCGCGCCGCGTGCCGGGCGGCGATCTGCGCGCCTTTTTGCGCGATGCCAAGGCCAAACCCGGGGAGCGCAATTTCGCTTCCGCCGGCAATGGCACCTCCACCCATTTGACCGGGGAATTGATCAACCAGCTTGCCGGGGTGCGCGTTCAGCATGTGCCCTATCGCGGCGCCGGCCCGGCCATGACGGCCGTGATCGGCGGCGAGGTTGATAGCCTGATCGACAATCTGCCCACCGCCCTGCCGCAAATCCAGAATGGCAATGTGGTGGCGCTGGCCGTGACGTCCCGCGAACGCCTGCCCGATCTGCCCAATGTGCCGGCGGTGTCCGAATTGGGTGCCGAGTTCAATCTGGTAGGGTTTGAGGCTGAGGCCTGGTTCGGGCTGCATGCGCATAAATCGGCGTCAGACGCGGTTGTGGCGCGCATGGCGGAAGTGGCGCAGGCCGCGCTGAATGACCCCGCGGTCCGCCAGCAATTGGCCGCGCGTGGCACCACGCCCCGCGGCGGCCCGCCCGCCGATTACGCTGCCCTGGTCGCAAGCGAGCGCAAGCGTTGGTTTGATGTTGTGCGGCAGGGGAATGTGCAGGCTGATTAAAGGGGTTTGACCAGAAGCGCGGCTCGCCCGATGCTGCGCCCCTGGAGGAAACAGACACATGAGCAAATACCCCTTTACCGCCGCCGATCTGGAAGCGCTGCG
>JBILPX010000158.1:0-7129 GCA_044373565.1 Roseomonas sp. | reverse complement strand
TCAATGAATGCCCCACAACGCAGGATGGGCATGTGCAACAGGTGTTGCAGACGCCGGCAGGACTTTTTGTGATGTTGGACACTAATGAGGCCGGCACGCATGCAGGAAAGCTTGGCCCCGAGCGTCTTGCCTGGCTTGCCAGGGTGCTCGGTGGCAGTGACGCTTCGCTGTTCTTGTTCCTGCACCATCCGCCGGCATCAAGTGGCATTGTTGGCATGGATCAAATCCCGCTCATGGATTCCGACGCGCTTTGGAATATTCTTGAGCCGCATCGGGCGCGTGTGCGCCATATCTTCCATGGCCATCTGCATCGCCCCTTCGCAGGGTCGTGGCATGGCATTCCGTTCACTTCCTTGCGCGGGACGAATCACCAGGTGGTTCTGGATTTTGCGGAACAGACAAAAGTGCGTGGGAGCCACGAGCCGGCCGCCTATGCGCTTGTACGCATTACGGAAACTGAGGTTGTCGTTCATACACATGATTATGTGGATGCTTCGGAAGTTTTTGACATGTAAGCCGGTTTTGACGGTTCTCATGGTGCGTCAATAGGTCGCTTGGGCGTTGATCAGGGATTACACGCGCTGCCATCACGGCAGTGAATGCAACCAAGAATTTGGGTGAAAGTAGTATGGACATGAAGAAACGCGTTGTTGTTGTGGTATTGGATGGCCTGCGGCGGGATATGATCTCGCCAGCGACGACGCCAGCGCTGGCGAGCTTCGCGGGGATGGCGACTGTCTTTTCCGCCCATCGATCCGTTTTCCCATCGGCGACCCGCGTTGTCTCTGCCTGCTTTGCCACTGGCTGCTGGCCGGCTCGGCACAGGCTCGCGGGAAATAGCATTGCGCTCATGGAAGATGGCAGACTCATCCCTCATGATGTCGGGCGTCCCGATTTCATGGATGATTTGCGCTGCATTCGTGGCTATTGCCTTGCTGTGCCCACATTGTCGGAAAGGCTCGCGCAGAACGGGCAAGAAGCAATGCTGTTTTCCAATGTCTCCCCCGGTGCGGCACGTGCTCATGATCCTGATGGCCATGGCTGGGTGCTGCATCGGGCCTGGTCGCATGGTCCAGGCTTGCGAAAATTGACGGGTTCCGAAGCTGTTGAAACTGTCACGCATGATGCCGCCGGTGATGCAGTATTGACCAAGGCGTTTCTCGACCGCGCCCTTGCGGGCCGGGAAGCCACGCTCGCGGTGTTATGGCTGGGCGAACCCGATGCCAGCCAGCATGCCGCGCCAATTGGGGCGCCTGCCGGAATGGCGGCTCTCGCCGCCGCCGATGCGCGTTTTGCCGAGGTTCGGGCAGCTGTTGAGGCGCGCCGCGATGCAGGTGAAGATATTCTTCTGATCGCCTGTTCCGATCACGGGCATCAAACCGTCAAGGCTGTTGTCGATATAGAAGCCGAATTGGCGGCAGCTGGCTTGAAGCATGGCATTGATGACGCAAGCCTTGTTTCGGTTTCCAACGGCACATCGGCGTTGGTCTATCTGCACCCGGATCGCGCGATGCTCGCCGATGCTGTGCTTGATTTTTTTGCCGCGCAGCCCTGGGTAGGTTCAGTGCATGCTGGTGACGCCCTCGCCGAGATTGGTCATGCAGCGCAGGATCATCTTCTCTGCGCTATTTCCATGGCATCAGACACAGCGTCCAATGAATTCGGGGTCGCGGGACTTGCCTTTGCCGCCAAGCCCGCAGCGGGCAAGCCAGATCGCCTTGGCTGCGGACAGCATGGCGGGCTCGGCTTGGCCGAGCAAAGCCCTTTCCTGATGATCAGCGGGGCCGGCTTTGCACCCGCCGTGGAGAGCGCTGTGCCGACAAGCCCGATAGACCTTGCCCCAACCATCCTGCGTCATCTTCAACTTGCGGCAGATGGCTGTGACGGGCGCGCCTTGCAACAAGGCACTTGAGGAAGGCCGCTTCGGGCAATAGGCAAGCCCCGCAGGGGGATTCAGTTGCTCACCTTATACCCGGCTGACTCATGCCCTGCCATCGCCCATGTCTTGGCCTTTTGAATCAGTTCAGCCAGACCATTGGCATGGTCGGTGGTAAGCGTTTGCTGAGAAACAGAAGAACCGGGCGCTGGATGGAGAACAATCCTCCAGCCCCCCGCCGCTTGATCAAAAACCTCGAACCGCCAGGCCCCAAAACTCAAAAGCCCGACGCGAAGCTGACGCGAAGACATGCAAGTCCCTCATAATCTGAACTGTCCTTTTATAATATGGCTAGACAACTACGGAAATTGTCTACAATCTTAATGAAATTGTCCGGCTTTGAAGCCCCGCGTCACTTGCTGGGAACGACGAGGCTTTTTTAGCCCAGGGGTTTCAAGGGGCCACCTGCCCCGGAACCGATTGTCCAGAAAAGAAGGCCGCGAGAGACTCTGCCGCTGACATTTCAATGGCTTCGCGCACTTGCGCCACGGCCGATCCCAGATGGGGCGTGAATAGGGTGCGCGGATGGGCCAAAAGCGCCGGCGGGATCGCGGGTGGGCGATGCGGCAAGGCCCAATCCTCCATGGCGAAGACATCCGCCGCAAAGCCCCCTAGCCGCCCAGCGTTCAGCGCTTCGGCCACCGCTGCTTCATCCACCAAGGAACCGCGCGCCACATTCACCACCAGCGCATGAGCCGGCAGTGTAGCCAGCCGCGCAGCATCCAGGATGTGTCTGGTGCTTGGCGTCAGCGGCAGCGCAAGCACAAGCGCGTCAGCCAAGGGAAGTATCGCATCAAGCGGCATCGCCGTCACACCATCCGGGGCTGGAGCAGCCTGATCATGACCAATCAAGCGGCAGCCAAAGCCCTGCAGCCGCGCCGCAATCGCCCGCCCTACCCGGCCAAAACCAAGCAAGCCAATAGTCGCACCTTCCAGACCAGCACCGTAGAGGATCGGGCGCCAACCGCCGAACGCGGCGCTGCGCACCAGCGCATCGCCCGCGCGCAGATGGCGCCCAAGGCCGATCAGCAGGCCAATGGCAAGCTCGGCCGTTGGCACAGTGAGAAGGTCTGGCACCACCGAGACAGTAACGCCGCGCCGCTCACAGGCAGCGAGGTCGAAATTATCGGCACCTTTCAGTGCACAGCCAATCATGCGCAGCCGCGGGCAGGCGGCCAGGAAATCATCATCCACATGATCCGTCATGAACGCGAGCAAGCCATCCGCCCCAGCAGCGCGGTCCCGCAATGCCTGTGCTGACCAGGGTTCTGGACCCTCATTCATTTCGATATCAGCAAACCCTTTGAGGCGCGCAAGAACTGTTGCATGAAGGGGCTGAGTCACAAGGATGCGCGGTTGAACGGCGGGTTTCATCAAACTGTAACTCCAGCATCGGTGAGAAGGCAGTATAGCGCCAAAAAAAGCGATCCAGAAGGTTGGAACTTTGCATTCTAGAACTCAAAAGTCGGCAATGGCTATTTTGCGTCTTTTTGATGCCGGCGTGACCTATCCAAATGGAACCGTTGCGTTGCAGCCAACCAGTTTGGAGTTTGCCGAAGGCGCCTTTACGATTCTGCTTGGACCTTCAGGCGCCGGTAAATCTACGCTGCTGCGCAGTTTGAATGGTATTGTCCCACTCAGCCGCGGGCAGGTTGTATCCGCGCATTTAGGTGTATTGCGAAATGCGCGGCAATGGCGGGAACACCGACGCAAAACCGGTATGATTTTCCAGCAACATCAGTTGATCGGGCGCCTGACCGCGCTCGCGAATGTTCTCATGGGGCGCCTTGGTCACCATTCCACTTTGCGTAGCCTGTTTCCATTATCGGCAGATGAAAAGCGTATGGCATTGGAAGCCTTGGATCGCGTTGGCTTGCTGGACTATGCTTTGCGGCGAGCCGATCAACTCTCTGGCGGGCAGCAGCAGCGTGTTGGCATTGCGCGCGCGCTAGCCCAAGCGCCCAACCTGATCCTTGCGGATGAACCTGTCGCCTCCCTTGATCCTGCCACCGCAGGCCGTGTGTTGGCATTGTTGCATGGGATTTGTCGGCAGGATGGGTTGAGCGCGATTATTTCCCTGCACCAGGTGGAACTTGCCCGCCAATTCGCTGATCGCATCATCGGCATCAATGGCGGCCACGTCGTTTTTGATGGACCGCCGGAAAGGCTTGGTGAGGACGCCATTCGCCGTATTTATGAAGGCACCCCCATCCCACAAAAAAACCCTTCTGCTGCACACGAACTGGAGATGACCCCATGAAACGCCGCTCATTTCTCGCAACACCGCTGTTATTGCCTGCCCTGGCGCAGGCCCAAACCCGCGATCCTGCCCGCTTGCGCCTGGCATTGCTGCCAGATGAGAATGCCTCGACCATCGTCCAGAACGCCCAGCCTTTGCGCGCACATCTATCCCAGAGTCTTGGCCGCGATGTGCAGGTTCTCGTCACCACCGATTATTCTTCAATGATCGAGGCGATGCGCTTTGGCCGTATTGAAATCGCTTACTTCGGCCCGTTTTCCTATGTCCTGGCCAAATCACGGGCCGAGGGAATAGAACCCTTTGCCGTTGGTGTGGAGCGCGGTTCCCCCACCTATCGTTCCATCATCATCGCGACAGCCGGCGGGCCGGTGCAGAAGCTTGAAGATGTGCGTGGCCATCCGGTTGCATTCGGTGATCAGGCATCAACATCCTCGCACCTTGTGCCACGCGCGACTATCCTGCGACGCACAGGGCTTGCTGGAGAGCGGGATTTCCGGGTGGTACATGTCGGAACGCATGATGCTGTTGCGCGTACGGTCGAATCGGGGCGCGCGCCGGCTGGCGCCCTTTCCGAGCCGATCTTCCATTCCCTACTTGCGCGCAACATCATCCGCCGTGATCGTTTGGTGGATGTTGCTTTTTCAGACCCCATCCCGAATTATCCCATGGTGATGCAGGGCGATCTGGCGCCCACGCTAAAGCAAGCCATTCGCGATGCCTTTCTCAACCTGAATAATCCCGAGTTGCTGCGCAATTTCCGCGTGGAAGGCTTTGCGCCGACAACCGACGCCGCCTATGACGTGCTGCGCGAGACGGCACGCATCCTCAATCTTGATCTGAGCCGCATGAGCTGATGTCTACCACGACGCAGGATCATATCCTCGCGGCTGACCGAAAGGCAGGCATGCGCCAGGCATTGCTGGTGGCGTGCCTTTTGGTAGTTTGCGCGGCAGCCCTGACCATTACGGGCTTCTTTGATGCGGTACGCTTTGCTGAAGGTATCCCGGCATTAGCGCAGCTATTTTCGGAAATGATCCCGCCTGATTTTTCGCGCTGGCAGCATTGGCTGCGCCCCTTATTGGATACACTTGCGATGTCCATCGCGGGCACAATCCTGGCCGTGATCCTATCCTTGCCACTAGCCTTGCTTGCCGCACCGAATACCACGCCTTTTCCAGCCTTGGGCTATGTTGCGCGGCTTCTGCTTTCCTTCTTGCGTTCCGTGCCTGAACTGATCCTGGGTATCATCTTTGTCGCGGCCGTTGGCTTTGGCGCCTTGCCTGGCGTGCTTGCGCTGGCCTTGCATTCCGTTGGCATGGTGGGAAAATTCTATGCCGAGGCGATTGAACATGTGGACCCCCGTCCCTTGGAGGCCGCGCGAGCTGCCGGAGCGACCCGCGTACAGGTGATCACCCATGCTGTTTTGCCGCAGGTTCTGCCGCAAATGGCGGATATCACGATTTACCGCTGGGAATATCATTTCCGTGCCTCAACCGTCCTTGGCATTGTCGGCGCAGGTGGGATTGGCTTTGAATTGATCGCTGCCCTGCGCCTTATCTCCTACGATCAGGTGGCTGTGATTCTTATCACGATCCTCGCCTGTGTCGTGGTGGTGGATAGCTTGGGCGCAGCGCTGAGGAAGCGGTTGAAGTAAGACCGTGTCCGTAATCACCTCCTTGGTACCACAGGAGCGATTTTAGGTCCGGCGCATTTCTGTCTAAGTGTAAACTAAATATGCCATCAAAGGAGCGGCACAAAACCGCGACAGGTCCAGGCGCATGGCATGCGCCCAGGAGATCTCGCCAGTAAGCTGAGGGCTCCCTTGATGGCGCAAATCGGTACATACTCCGCGACGCAAAATCACGAGACACGCCCATGACAACCCCCATCACCTTCGCCGCGCCGCATTCATTTCTGGGCGCTCGCGCCCACGACCGAAGCGCCGGCTTTTGCGTGGCTGGCGTGCCGCTGGATATCGGCACCACCAACCGCGCCGGCGCGCGCGATGGGCCGCGCGCGATCCGTGCCGCGGCGCGCATGCTGACCGATGGCCGCCACCCGGCAAGCGGCGCTGATCCATCATCCCTCGATCTGTCCGATCTTGGCGAATTCGACATTGCACTTGGCGACATCCAGAAAAGCCTCGCCATGATCGAGGAACAGGCGACAGGGCTTGCCCATTTGCTCGCCTTTGGCGGTGAACATGGCGTCACCCTTGCGCTGCTTCGTGCGCTGACGAAGCGGCTTGGTGAGCCTGTCGGGCTGCTTCATATAGATGCGCATCTTGATACCTCGGAAGATAATTTCGGCCAGCGCTTTGCCCATGGGGCGGTCTTCTGGCACGCCATTACGGAAGGGCTGGTGGACCCGCGGCGCATGGTGCAGATCGGCATCCGCTCGCCCGCCTGGCCCGAAATGTTTGAATGGACGCGTGCGCAGGGCGTGACCATCCTCTCGGCACAGGATGTCCATCAATCCCCAATCGCGTCGGTGATAGCCCAAGCGCGCGGCGTGCTTGGCGCAGGCCCCTGCTATCTTTCCTTCGACATTGACGGGCTCGATCCCGCCTTCGCCCCCGGTACCGGCACGCCCGAGATTGGCGGGCTAGCAAGTTGGCAGGCCCAGGCGATCCTGCGCGGCATGGCGGGCATTGATTTTCGCGGTGCCGATATTGTGGAAGTGGCCCCGGCCTATGATGTCGCGGAAATCACGGCACTGGCCGCCGCCACAATGGGCTGGGAGTATTTGTGCCTTTTGGCTGGCAAGAAGTGATGGCCGGATAAATTCCCGCCTCAATTGCAGCCATCAGGCGGATCGCCGAGATATTTTACGATAAGGGGCGAATTTTCTCTTGCATTTGGCATAAACCCCGCATATAAACCCGTCAGCGCCATCCGGGATGGAGGTGCTGACGCCATCGCACGTGCCGCGAG
>JBILPX010000157.1:0-7157 GCA_044373565.1 Roseomonas sp. | reverse complement strand
ATCATCGGGTCGTTGGAAGCGGGACTCGGCCAGGCGGCGCGTATTGCCGTGGCGCGTGGTGCACGCCTGACCGTCGCTGAAGGGGCAGCAGCCGGTCTTGCAAAACTGCGCGCGGATGGCGCTGATCTGGTGCTCTGCGATGTAACGCATGATGTGGGTTGGCTGATTGCTTGCCTGGCGGAAGAACGTATCGCCTGCCCGGTCATTGCCTGCGGCCGAACCACTGATGCCGACGCGGCAGTGCGCGCCATTCGCGCTGGCGCCAAGGAATTCCTGCCACTTCCGCCCGATGCGGAACTTATCGCCGCCATGCTGCAAACCGTGGCTGGTGAGGCGGATAAGCCTGTGGTCCAGGACCCATCTATGATGTCGTTGCTGGATCGCGCCACGCAGATCGCGCGTGCAGATGCTTCCGTGCTGATCACTGGTGAGAGCGGTACGGGCAAGGAAGTACTGGCGCGGCATATGCACGCCGCATCGCGCCGCGCCAATGGCCCCTTCGTCGCGCTTAATTGTGCTGCACTGCCCGAAGCGCTGCTTGAAAGCGAATTATTCGGCCATGAGAAGGGCGCCTTTTCCGGCGCGGTGGCTGCGCGCAAGGGTAAATTCGAACAGGCAAATGGTGGTACGCTGCTGCTTGATGAAATTGGCGAAATGGACCCGCGGCTCCAGGCCAAGATCCTGCGCGCCATTCAGGAACGCGAAATAGATCGGCTTGGCAGTGCAGCGCCCATTCGGATTGATGTACGCATTCTGGCCGCAACGCATCGTGATCTTCAGGTGGAAGTCGCCAATGGGCGTTTCCGCGAAGACCTTTATTTTCGCCTGGCTGTGGTACGGCTCCGCATTCCGGCGCTGCGTGAAAGGCTGGCTGATATCCTGCCTCTCGCGCGCTATTTCGCCGAACGCTATGCTCAGGCCAATGGCTTGCCCCATCGCCTGCTGACGTCTGAAGCTGAAGCCATGCTGTTGCATCATCCCTGGCCAGGCAATGTGCGCGAATTGGAAAATGCCATTCATCGCGCCGTACTTTTGGCGGAAGGCAGCACGATTGGCCCCGATGCCATTGAATTGATGACGCCCGCATCGGTGGCCGCCATGGCCGCGCCGATCACGGCGGCCATGCCTGAGACGGCACCCCCCCCGATGCCGCAGGCGCCAGCTGCCATGCCTGCTGCCGCATCGCGCAGTGCTTCCGGTATGGTCGGGCGCCGGATGGAGGAAGTGGAGCGGGAATTAATCCTGGAAACCCTCTCTCACTGCCTTGGCAATCGGACGCGTGCGGCGGAAATGCTCGGTATTTCCATCCGAACCCTGCGCAACAAGCTTCATGAATACCGTGCCGCAGGTGTTTCGGTGCCGCCCATTCCAGGGCAGATGCCGGCAATAGCCGTGGCTGACTGACGCCCGTGTCGGAAACACTCGTTCCATCCTGGTTGCGCCGGGTTCAGCCCGGGAATGACGTGTCGCTGGCGCTCGGCGTCGCGCTATTACTTGTTGTTCTTGTCGTCCCGCTGCCCGTGCTGCTTCTTGATCTGGGATTGGCGATTTCCATCACGCTATCGATACTGGTGTTGATGACTTCCCTGTTTCTGCGCCGCCCGCTTGATTTCACGTCCTTTCCGACATTGCTGCTGCTGACAACGCTTTTACGCCTTTCGCTGAATGTGGCGACCACGCGCATCATTCTGACCCATGGGCATGAGGGGCCGGAATCCGCCGGCCATGTGATTTCCGCCTTCGGTGGTTTTCTCATGGGTGGCGATGTGGTGGTGGGGCTAATCGTCTTCTTCATTCTGCTGATCGTGAATTTTGTTGTTATCACGAAGGGCAGCGGGCGCATCGCTGAAGTCGCGGCGCGCTTCAGCTTGGATGCCATGCCCGGCAAGCAGATGGCTATTGATGCCGATCTTTCGGCTGGGTTGATTGACGAAAATCAGGCCCGCGCGCGGCGCAAGGAATTGGAAGCGGAAACTGGCTTTTATGGCTCCATGGATGGTGCCGCGAAATTCGTACGCGGTGACGCCATTGCGGGGCTGATCATCACCGCCATCAATTTGGTTGGCGGCATAGCTATTGGCATTGGCCGGCATGGCATGAGCTTTGGCGATGCTATTACCAATTTTTCGATGCTGACGGTGGGTGATGGGCTGGTCACGCAAATCCCGGCCCTGCTGGTTTCGGTGGCAGCTGGTATCGTTGTCACCAAGGGCAGCACCGAAGGTACGGCAGATCAGGCGCTGATGGAGCAATTGGCCTCAAGCCCAAAGCCACTCGGTATCGCCGCGGGTGCTTCGGCCATCATGGCGCTTATGCCGGGCATGCCCTTTATTCCCTTTGTTGCCCTAGCGGGCTTGGCTGGCTATGCGGCATGGCGGCTTACGCAGGCGCAGCAACAACGCGAAATCGCAGCGCGCGCGCCGCCGCTGCCAACGCCAGAAGCCGATTTGCCGATCAGCGAAACGCTCAAGATGGATTTGCTGCGGCTAGAACTCGGCTATGGGCTGCTCTCATTGGCGGCAGGCGATGCGCCGCGGCTCACGGAACAGATCAAGGGGCTGCGGCGCAGCATCGCGCAGGAAATGGGCTTCGTGCTGCCATCTGTGCGTATCCAAGATAACCTGGCCTTGCCTTCCGATACCTATGTCATCAAGGTCAAGGAGATTGAGGCGGGAAAAGGTCAATTGCGCCACCCCATGCTGCTGGCGATTGATCCATCCGGCGGCCTGCCCGATATGCCGGGCGAACGCTGTACCGAACCAACCTTTGGCCTGCCCGCCCTTTGGGTGGATGAAGCACGGCGTGAGGAAGCGCTGGCGCGTGGCTGCACCGTTGTTGATTGCGCCGGGGTGGTGGCGACGCACATTACCGAAATCGTACGAGAATATATGGCGGAGCTGCTCTCCTTCGCTGAGACGCAGAAATTGCTGGATGACTTGCCGACGGAACAGAAGAAGCTGGTGACAGATCTGGTACCGCAGCCGATTGGGGTTGGCGGTATTCAGCGTATTTTGCAAAGCCTCCTTGCAGAGCGCGTTTCCATTCGCGATCTGCCCACCATCCTGGAAGGCATCCAGGAATCCAATGCTGCCGGCGCGCGGACCGTTGCCTCCATCCTGGCAATCGTGCGCCAGCGCCTGGCGCGGCAGCTTTCTGATGCTGCGCGCGGGCCTGAGGGCTATGTGCCCATGATCACGCTCTCGGCGGATTGGGAAGTGGCCTTTGCCGAATCGCTGATTGGCCCGGCTGATGATCGGCAGCTCGCCATGGCGCCGTCCAAGCTTTCGGATTTCATGCAAAAGCTGAGGGATGCCTTCGACAAGGCTAATGCCATGGGCGAACAGCCTGTATTGGTCTGTTCGGGGGCCATTCGCGCCCATGTGCGGGCCATCGTGGAACGCTTCCGCCCTTCAACCCCGGTGCTGGCGCATACCGAAATCCATCCGCGTGCGCGCATTCGTACTGTTGGGTCGCTTTAGGTGTCGCAAACCCCGCCTAACTCGCCTGCCGCGCTAAGGGGTTGCTGAAGAATGCGGCTCAAGGTTTTTCATGGCGCGAATATGGCGGAAGCCATGGCGCAGATCCGCGCGGAACTCGGCGTTGATGCCATCATCCTGGAACAACGCCGCACACGCAATGGGGTGGAAATCACCGCAGCACTCGAGCCTGATGAACTGATCCTGATTCAGCCGCTCACCAGCGCTGCGCCGTTTGCGGCGCCCGGGCCGCTCGATTTCCACAATATTCCGGCTAGCCTATATCAGGCTTTGATCAAGGGCCCCTTGTCGGAAAGCCTGGCCCAGGCCTTAGCCTTCACCGCGCTGCCCTTGGGCCGGGACCGCCCCTTGCTGCTGGCCGGCCCGCCCGGCGCAGGAAAAACGCTCACGACCGCCAAGCTCACCGCGCGCATGGTGCTGGTCGGTACGCCTCCGCTGGTCATCACCACGGATGGTCAACGCGCCGGCGCGGTTGAACAGCTTGCTGCATTCACACGGGTTTTGGGCGTTACGCTTGCGGTTGCGCCAACACCTGCCATGCTCGCCAAGGCGCTGGCCCATCGCAACCCCGGCCAGCCCGTGCTGATTGATACTGCTGGTTGCGATCCCTTCAATGAGGATCAGGCGCGGCAATTACGCCAATTGGCGGTGCAGGCAGGGGCCGATATGATCTTGGTGCTGCCGGCCGGGCTTGATCCGGCAGAGGCTGCAGATCTGGCGCGCGCTTTCGCCGCCCTTGGCGCGCAGCATTTGCTGCCAACCAGGCTGGATGCCGCACGGCGCCTGGGGGGCGTATTGATGGCGGCCGCCGCGGGGCCGCTTAGACTGACCGAAGCGGGTATCGGCCCGGAAGTCGCCGATGGGCTTGAAACTCTTACCCCGGAAGGGCTGGCATCACGCTTGCTCTCCTCCGCTCAGCATGGGTCGGCTCAGCGTGGGTCGGCTCAGCATGGGTCTGCGCAAAGTGGGACCGCAAGGCCCGGTAAGGAAAACCCTTGATGTCGAGCGGGAGTCTCTCGTCCCAAACCGGACGCATGATCGTGGTAGCCTCCGGCAAAGGCGGCGTTGGCAAGACATGGTTTTCGATCAGCCTTGCCCAGGCGCTGGCGCGCAAGGGGCGGCGCGTGCTGTTGGCGGATGCTGATCTTGGGCTTGCGAATATTGATGTGCAGCTTGGCATTCAGCCGGAACGTGATCTCTCGGCCGTGCTCTCCGGCACCATGACAGCGGTTGAGGCGGCAACGCGCATCCCGGATGCCGGCTTTGATGTACTGGTGGGGCGTTCCGGTTCGGGTGCGCTCGCCTCCCTCAGCCCAGCCGCGCTTGATGCTTTTCTGGCGGCGCTTGGGGCCGCTAGGCGGCAGTGGCAGGATGTGGTGGTTGATCTGGGCGCCGGGCTTGATACAGCACAGCGGCGCATAGCGGCGGCGTCGGATTTGCTACTGGTGGTGGCGACCGAAGAACCGACCAGCCTGACCGATGCCTATGCGGTGCTGAAACTGCATGGGATGGATAATCCCAGCGGTGTTTCGCGGATTGTGGTGAATATGGCGGATGACCGCGTCAGCGGGCAGCGCACCTATGAAGCGCTCCGTCGTGCGGCTGGCGCTTTTCTCAAGCGCGAAATTCCCTTGGCAGGCATTGTGCGGCGCGACATCAAGGTGCGGGACGCCATCCGCCATCAGGTGCCGCTGCTGACACGCCACCCGAGCGCCGCGGCGGCTTCGGATATTGAAGCCATCGCGCAATCCTTGGGGTAGATTGAAGCATTTTCAAGCCAAGTGGAAAACTTGGCGGCGCGGGACATGCGCCAACCACCACAATTAGCCACGCGTGAGCGCGCCCGCGATCTGCGATAGCATTTCTGAAATACGGAATGGCTTTTGTAGAAAATAGAAATTCTCGGTCACGACCTCGCCGCTTAGCGTGCCTTCCGCATAGCCTGACATCAGCACAATGGGCAGGTCAGGATGTGTCTTCCGCAGGCGACGCGCGAGCGTCAGGCCATCAATGCTGCCCGGCATCGCCACGTCTGAAATCACCAGATCGGGCTTGAGCCCGGCCGTAATGGCACCAAGCGCCGCTTCGCCATCTTCCACCGCCGTTACCTCATAGCCTGCGGTGGTGAGCGCGCGGGTCAATAACCGATGCAAAGGCGCTTCATCTTCCACCAGCAGAAGCCGCCGCCCGGCGCCAATGGCATGAACGCCCGGCTTATGCACAACCGCATTATCTGGCTCCGCCGCAACGCGTGGAAACCATAGGCGAAACCGACTACCCTCTCCGGGGCGGGAGCGTACCGATACATGCCCGCCCGATTGCCTGAGAATGCCAAGCACGGTCGAAAGCCCAAGCCCCGTGCCGCCGCCATCGCGCTTGGTGGTGTAGAAGGGCTCGAAGATGCGCGAGATCAGCTCCGGCTCCATCCCCGCACCCTCATCTTGCACTTCCAAGACAACCCAGGGACCAGGCGCGATGGTGCCGCCTTGTGCCGGTTCCGGCGCCTCAAGGTCGCGGCTTTTAACGGAGATATGGAGCTTGCCACCCTGCGGCATTGCATCGCGTGCATTCACCGCCAGGTTCATCAGCGCCTGGTCAATATGGCTTGGGTC
Source organism: Roseomonas sp. (assembly GCA_044373565.1). Taxonomy (GTDB): domain Bacteria; phylum Pseudomonadota; class Alphaproteobacteria; order Acetobacterales; family Acetobacteraceae; genus Neoroseomonas. The sequence goes on along the minus strand of JBILPX010000157.1, from coordinate 1,048 downwards.
AACCCGCGCGCAGGGGCCAGGCCGGGCAAGATCAAGCGTGATCGGAATGCGCCGGCCCAAAAGCCGCGCCAGCAGTGGTGCCATGCCATCCACCGCGCGATCGAGTGCGACCACGCGTGGTTGCACTGCCTGGCGGCTCGCAAAGGCCAAAAGCTGGCGCACCAGCCGGGCACCGCGCCCGGCGCTATCCAATATCTGGCGCAAATCCTCGGCAGTTGCGGTATCCTGTCCGCGCGCCAGCGCGGTTTCCGCCGCGGCACCAACGGCCGCCAGCAGATTGTTGAAATCATGCGCGACACCGCCGGCAAGCCGGCCCACCGCTTCAAGCCGCGCTGCTTCTTCCAACTGCGCCTGGCGGCGGCGCCGCGCGGTGATATCCAGCACCCGCAAAAGGGCCCCCTGTTCCCCACGCAAGGGACGGCAATGCACCTCCACCGCCGCATCGGGGGCATGATCCGACATGGCGAGCTGCGCTTCCACCGCCGGCGGGGCAGGGGGGCCTGCCAGGGCCACAGTGATAATTTGGCGCACCGCATCCTGGCTGGCAGCCGCGAAAAGCAGTGCGGGGTCGCGCCCCGGTCCCGGCGCCGGGCCATTGGCGCAAAGTCTTTCCAGCACGGCACTTGCCGCCCGAATACGCCCTTCCGAATCCAATACGGCAAGCCCGGCTTCTTCCTCGGATTCGAAAAGCCTGCGGAAGGAATCCGCTGCTGCTTCGGCATGCCTGGTCACGCCGCTGCTCCCGTGCGGCCCCTCAACCGCCAGACATAGGCGATGATTTCCGCGACAGCCTGATAATGTTCGGCTGGGATTTCGGTGTCCAGTTCCAGCTTGAACAATGCCCGCGCCAAAGGCGGGTTGGATACCAGAGGCACGCCGGATTCTTCGGCCAGCGCACGGATGCGTGCCGCCACTGCCTCGGCTCCCTTCGCTACAATTTTGGGTGCGGCCTGTGAATTCTCATCATAGGCGAGGGCTACCGCGTAATGGGTTGGGTTCGTCAACACTACCGACGCCTTGGGCACAGCTGCCATCATGCGCCGCCGCG
>JBILPX010000008.1:0-23532 GCA_044373565.1 Roseomonas sp. | reverse complement strand
CCCGGATCAGCGGAGCGGCCAGCGCCATTTGCTGCCCTTCGATCTGGCGCGGAGTTTGGAAGGACGCGGCGGGCCCGCCTTGCGCGATGGGGATGAGGTGATTGTCTTCGCCCGCGCGGATATCCACTGGCTTTCAAGCAGCGCTATCCAGCGCGCCTTGCGGGGCGAGGCAACCGCGATGCAGGGCGGGGAATGCGTGGCGCTGACGCAGATTGCCCAGGCCGCGCAAGCATCCCCTGCCCGCTTCGCCCATGCGCGTGCCACGGGCTTTCCCGAGATGGGCGAAGCGCGCTGCCCGCGCATTTTCCAGGAAGTGCCAGAATTGGCGGGCTTCCTACTGGACCACGCCGCGTTGATGACCGGCGAGGTGCGCGCACCAGGCTTGTATCCCATGCTGGACAATACGTCCTTGGCCGATGCGCTTTCGATCGCGGGCGGTGCGACGGCGCTGGGCAATGCAAGCGCGGCGGATGTTGCGCGCGACGTGCCAAACCCCGCGCTGACCGGCCAGGTGACGCGCGTCAGCCTTGGCGGTGGGGCGAGGCTTGTGTCTCCGCGCCAGAGCCTGCGCATTCCACGCCGAGAAGATGCTTTGGATACCGGACCGGTGCTGCTGCTTGGCGAATTCCGTAACCCCGGCAGCTATGAATTGCGCCGTGGGGAGCGGCTTTCGGAAGTGATCGCGCGCGCCGGCGGGTTGACGCCGGAGGCCTTCCCCTATGGCGCGGTCTTCACACGCGAAAGCGTGCGCCAGCGCCAGCAGGAAGGTTTTGCCCGCACCGCGCGCGATCTGGAAAGCAGCCTGGTGCAATTGGCCTCAGGCCAGGCTTTGCCCGGTTCGCGCGGCGGCACGGCGGATGTTGGGGGGGCGATGAGGGCCGGGCGCGAATTGGCCGCCACCATGCGGGAAGCCCGCGCCGCCGGGCGCGTGGTGGTGGAAGCCAATCCGGTGATCCTGCTCGCGCGGCCCGATTTGGACATGCTGATGGAACCAGGCGATGTGATTGCCATGCCAAAGCGCCCGCAGGATGTGACGGTGGTGGGCGCGGTGCTGAACCCCGGCAGCCTGCCCTTCCGCCAGGGCTGGCGCGCGGCGGAATATATCCAGGCCTCGGGCGGGGCGCAGCGCTTTGCCGATTCGTCACGCGTTTTCGTGGTGATGCCCAATGGCGAAGCCGCGCCGGCAGGACAGGGTTTTCTGGAAAGCGGCGGGCCGCCCTTGGCGCCGGGAAGCCTGGTGATGCTGCCGCAAGACCCGGCACCGTTTGAGACCTGGGGCTATATTCGCGACGTCACGCAGATTTTGGGGCAGCTCACGATTTCATCGCTGGCCTTGGCGGTGGTTGCGCGGGAGGCGCGGCGCAATTAGCGGGCGGGGTAGCCCTTTTCCTGCTGTGATGCCGCAAAACTAGGGGCTTGCGAGCCGGGTCCGGGCGCCGCAAGCTGACAGCCAAATTCGGGAAACGGACAGAAAACATGAATTTCACCTCAACGCGCCGAGCGGTGCTCACGGCGCTTGCCGCAACGCCAATGCTGTCCGCGCCGCTTCGCGCGCAGGCCGCCTTCCCCGATAAGCCCATCCGACTGATCGTGCCCTTTGCGCCGGGCGGGAATTCGGACCTGACAGCGCGCGCCTGCGCGCCGGCCATGTCGGCGAAGCTTGGGCAGCCTGTGGTCGTGGAAAATCGCGCAGGGGCGGGCGGGAGTGTCGCCGCGCAGCAAGTCGCGCGCATGCGGGCGGATGGGTATACGATTCTGCTCGGGTCGAATGGGCCGCTGACGATCAATCCTTCGGTGCAGACCAATCTTGGCTATGACCCGCTGCGCGACTTCATGCCGATTGGGCTTTTTGTGCGCACGCCGATGGTGATTGCCGTGCATCGCAGCCTGCCGGTGCAATCGGTGGCGGAACTTGTGGCTTATTCAAAGGCCAATCCCGGTAAGCTTGGCTTCGGGTCTTCCGGCATCGCCAGCACGGCGCATCTTTCGCTTGAGATGTTCAACGCGGCGACCGGGGCAGGCATTACGCATATCCCCTATGGCAGCGGTGGGGCGATGACGCCTGATCTTTTCTCCGGCACCTTATCCGGCGCCATTACGGAAATTTCCACAGCGCTGCCGCTGCATCGGGAAGGCGCGGTGCGAATTTTGGCGGTGGCGGCTGCGAACCGGCTGCCGCAAGCGCCAGAATTGCCAACCGCGACCGAGGCCGGTGTTGCCGGTTATCAGGCCGCCGCTTTTGTTGGCATTGTGGCGCCCACGGGCCTTCCCGAAAATGTCGCGAAGGCGCTTGGCGAGGCTGTTGCCGCCGCCGTCGCCGACCCCGCAGTGCGCGCGCGGCTGGAAGGCATGGGCAGCCTGATGGCGAGCGTGGCCGAGGCTACCCCGCCTGGCTTTGCTGCATTTCTGCAACGGGAGACGGCATGGACACGGACGGCGGCGGAACGCGCGGGGCTGCGGGCGGGGTGAGGGTAGTGCCAAAGAGCATGTCCGAGCCAAGTGAGATCACTTGGCTCGGAAAATGCAACCAAATAACGGTTTAGAGCGTGTCCCATAAGCGAACGTGAACGGGGAATGCTCTATTGGCTCCGCAGCCCATTGGCGGGCACCTCACGCGGCAGCAAATGCACGCGCCAGAACAGCGCAATCGCAAGCGTGCACAAGGCCCCAAACCCCGCATAAAGCGCGCCAGCATCGGCGAAGCCTATCTCACCCACCAAGGGCCCGGCCAGCATCAGCCCAACCGGCAGGCCGTAGACCGCCAGCATGCGCAGCCCCATCACGCGCCCTCGAAAATCCTGCAACGTGATCCTCAGCAGCAACACAGCCAGCGGCACCATGCAAAAGCTTTGCACAAACCCCGCCAAAGCCAGCACCACGCCGCCCAGCACAGGGTCCGTCAGGCGCGCGAAAATCAGCAACAGCAAAAACCAGGAAAGCGCCGCCGCCAGCATGGTGCGCGCGGGTGGCAGCCCGCCTCCCCTCGCACTGATGAACAGTGAGCCCAGCATCGCGCCGCCGGCGAAACTCGCGGACAGATAACCAAGCCCGGTGCGATCAAGCCCATAAACATCGCGTGCCACATGCGGCAGCAGGCCGCCGCTGATCGGATAGGCCGCGAAATTGGCAAGGCACGCCAGCAGCAAAGCCGCCAGCACGGGCGGTGTGCTGCGCGCATAGGCAATGCCGTCACCAAGATCGGCCCAGGGCGTTTTCATCGCCACACCTTGGGCGGCGCGGGTTGGTGGTTCATCCACCTGCAAGGTCAGCACAAAGGCGCATAGATATATCGCCGTCACCGCCATATAGGCCGGACCAATGCCAAGAAACGCGACCAGCCCCGCGCCGGTCAGCGCACCAATCACGCGGGCGCTATCGGCGCTCATGCGTTCAATCCCCATAGCGCCCATCAACAGCGGGGAGGGCATGCCGGCAGCGATCAGCGCATTGCGCATGCCCATATCGGAAGGCCGCACCAGGCCGCACAGCAAGGCCACACCACAGACAAGCCAGGGTGACAGCAGCCCCGCCATGGCGCAGGCCGTGAGCACCGCCGCCAGCACCGCATACCAGGCACGCATGGCGGAAAGCACGCGCCGATGCCCGACCCTATCCCCCATCACCCCAAACATGGGCGAGAGCAGCGTGCCGATCAGCAGCAAGGACCCAAAAATGGCAAGCCAGGTGACCGATCCCGTCTCAGTCAGCACATACCAGCCCAGGATCAGCGTCTCCATCTCAAACGCCCAGGAGGTGGCAAGATCAGCCGGCCATTGAAAACGAAAGCCGCGCTGCCCGAAGGGCGCAAGAACGCCGGTGGCGCGGAGCTTCCCGCCTGCCATTGAGTTTCCCCCTTGCCGCGCTGATCGGGCGGCCTTGGCCCATGATGCCCGAACCAGGGGCGCGCGCCAGGGGGCGGGCTGATTTCATTCACGCGGCTTCTGGGTTAGGCTTGGGGCCATGCTGTCTGGTCGCAAAATCCTGCTGATCGTCTCTGGCTCCGTCGCCGCCTATAAGGTGCTGGAATTCACGCGGCTTGCGCGCAAGGCGGGGGCTTCTGTCACCGCCATTCTAACCGCGGGCGGGGCGCGCTTTGTCACCAAGGAAGCGCTTGCCGCCATTACCGGCCAGGCAGTGCATGATGATCTTTGGGCCGCCGAGGCCGAGATTGGCCATATTCGCCTGGCGCGACTGCCCGATCTGGTGCTGGTGGCGCCGGCTTCGGCTGATTTGCTCGCGAAAGTCACGCATGGCTTGGCGGATGATCTGGCGACATGCGTGCTGCTCGCGACACGCGCGCCGATCATGGTGGCGCCCGCGATGAACCCCGCCATGTGGGAAAACCCGGCGACGCAGGCGAATATCGCCACATTGCGCGCACGCGGCATCATGCTAGCCGGGCCGGAAGTGGGCGCCATGGCGGAACCGGAATCGGGACCGGGCCGGTTGATTGAACCGGCGGCATTGCTTGAGGCTGTGCAGGCAGCGCTGACACCCACCGCGCAGCCCCTGCAAGGCCACCATGTGCTGGTGACGAGCGGTCCGACGCATGAACCAATTGACCCGGTGCGCTACATCGCCAATCGCAGCAGCGGCAAGCAGGGCCACGCCATCGCCGCAGCGCTTGCAGCACTTGGGGCGCGGGTGACGTTGGTCTCTGGCCCTGTGGCGCAGCCGGACCCGAAGGGTGTGACCGTACGGCGCGTGGAATCTGCGCGCGATATGTTGGCGGCGTGCGAAGCCGCGCTGCCCGCCGATGTCGCCATTTGCGCGGCGGCCGTTGCGGATTGGCGAAGTGCCGCGGCCGCGGATCAGAAAATGAAAAAAATCGCAGGCGAAGTGCCGCCGCCAATCGCGCTGGCGCTCAACCCCGATATTCTGGCGACACTTTCCGCCACCGGGCCGCACCGGTCGAAGCTGGTGGTGGGTTTCGCGGCGGAGACCGAAAAGCTGGAAGAACATGCGCAGGCCAAGCGCCGCAAGAAGGGCTGCGATTGGATTGTGGCGAATGATGTCTCGGGCGATGTGATGGGGGGCGCGGAGAATACCGTGTTGCTGATCACGCCAAAGGGCACAGAAGCCTGGCCACGCATGAAAAAGGAAGACGTCGCGGCCAAGCTTGCCGCGCGCATTGCAGAGGCTTTGGCATGACCCCGGAAATTGCAGTGATACGCCTGCCTCATGGCGCGGATTTGCCGCTACCAAGCTATGCGACGGAAGGTGCGGCGGGGATGGATTTGCTGGCGGCGATCAGCGCGCCAGTGGTGATCCCGCCCGGCGGGCGCGCCTTGATCCCGACGGGCCTTAAAATGGCGATCCCGGTGGGGTATGAGATTCAGGTGCGGCCCCGGTCAGGTTTGGCGCTAAAAAACGGCATTACGCTGCCCAATAGCCCCGGCACGATAGACGAGGATTATCGCGGCGAATTGGGCGTGATTCTGATGAATGCGGGGAACGAGCCCTTCACCGTGGAACGCGGCATGCGCATTGCCCAGGCCGTGCTGGCGCCGGTGACGCGCGGCGTTTGGCGCGAAGTGGCCGAACTGCCGGAATCCGCGCGCGGGGCAGGCGGTTTCGGCAGTACCGGGACGAAGGCCTGAACCTGCTTAATCGAGCACGCGGAAAATCGCCTCGATCTCCACCGGGATTTGATTGGGCAGGCTGCCAAAGCCAACGGCGGAGCGCGCATGCTGGCCATTATCACCCAGCACCGCGACGAAAAGGTCCGAACACCCGTTGATGATGCGCGGGTGTTCGCGAAATTCCGGCACCGCATTGATCATGCCAAGCACCTTCAGCGCGCGCAGCCTGGAAAGCCCGCCGGCAGCGGAAGCCGCCACTGACAGCAAGGAAAGCCCAACCCGGCGCGCGAGCTGATAGGCTTCATCAATGCTTACTTCGGTCGGCACCTTGCCGCTGATGGGTTTGCCTTCCGCATCGCGTGGCCCCTGGCCCGAGAGATAGATGATGTTCCCATCGCGCCGGAAGGGCACATAGGTGCCAAGCGGCTTCGGCGCCGGCGGCAGCACCAGGCCAAGTGCTGCCAGGCGGGCTTCGGGGGTGTCTTCGGACATTTAGCGCTCCGTCTTGTTGGTGCTGATACTCGACACGGCTTGGCCAAGGCTGGCAAGCTTTGGGCTTAAATGTTGGAGTTTATCCATGCCCCAGGATCTGCACGGCCTTGCCATTACCAGCGCATCGGATGCCGCAACGCGCACCTATGATCATGCGGTGACAGGCTATCTGAAGTATCGCGCCGATACGCCGGCGCGGTTAAAAGCGCTGCTTGAAGCGGATGGCGAGATGCCGATGGCGCGGGTGTTGCAGTCAGCGCTCACCTTGCTTGGCTACAAGGCATCGCTGCTGCCTGCCGCGCGCGAAGCGGCTGCAACCGCAACCCGCCTTGCCGCCAAGGCCAGCGCACGCGAAGCCGCCCATGCCGCCGCCGTCACCGCTTGGGCGGCAGGGGATTTGGACAAAGCGCTGGCGGGGTGGGAGGCGATTTTGCAAGACCACCCGCATGACATCCTGGCGTTTCGGCTGCACCACTTCAACGCCTTTTGGCTGGGGCGTGTTGGCACCATGCAACGCGTCGTGGATGGCGTTTATCCGCGCTGGACTGCGGCGCTCCCCGCCTATGGCAGCATTCTGGCCTGTCGCTGCTTCGCGCATGAGGAATGCGGCAATTACCAAGTGGCAGAAGAAAGCGGGCGCGCCGCGATTGATCTTGACCCGGGCGATTTATGGGCCGCGCATGCGGTGGCGCATGTGATGGAAATGCAGGGTCGGCGTGGAGAAGGCATCGCCTGGCTCGCGGGCTTGGAAAAGCATTGGGAAGGTGCCTCCAACCTGGCGCATCATTTGTGGTGGCACCGCGCGATGTATCATCTGGAACGCGCGGAATCCGAAGAAGTGCTGGCGCTTTACGATACTGGCTTTCGCAATCTGAAAAGCTCGCTGACGGAAGCGGCGCCTGATCTTTACATTGATGTGCAAAATGCCGCTTCCATGCTGTTTCGCTTGCAGCGCCAAGGCGTGAATGTGGGTGCGCGCTGGGAAGAATTGGCCGATAAGGCAGAAGCGCGGATTGGTGATTGCCTCTCCGCCTTTACACTGCCGCATTGGATGATGGCGCTGACAGCCGCCGGGCGCTTCCAGGCGGCAGCGCGGCTATTGGATGGGATACGTGATGCCATCGCTTCTGGCGGCACACTCGCGCCCATTCTGCGTGATGCGGCGCTGCCGGTGTGTGAGGCTGTGCTGGCGCATGGGCGCGGTGATCATGCCCGCGCCGTTACCGTGATGCGCCCGGCCATTGGCGTGATGCACCGCATGGGCGGCAGCCATGCGCAGCAGGATGTGCTGGAACAGCTTTTCCTGGATGCGGCGATGAAAGCCGGTATGTTGGCCGATGCGCGGTTGTTGCTGGAACGCGTGGCCGGGCGCCATCCTGTGCCGCCGGAACGTCGTGTGGGTTATGCCAGCGCCGCCGCCGCCGTGATGCATTGAAAGGATAATGAGCCATGACTGAAGTCAAGGATTGGGCCAAGTACAGCGCCGGTCTGAAGGCGCGCGGCAAGGAATTGGGGCAATTGCACCCCGATATCGTCAAGGGTTTTGTGGCACTTTCAAATGGTGCGGCGCAAACCAAGCATCTGGATGCCAAGACGCGCGAATTCATCGCCCTTGCCGTTGCCATCACCACGAAATGCGATGGCTGCATTGACGCACATGCACGCAAGGCCAAGGCCGCCGGCGCCACCAAGGAAGAAATCGCCGAAGCGCTTGGCGTTGCCATCGCGCTTAATGCCGGTGCGGCCTATACCTATGCGCTGCATGTGCTGGATGCAGTGGGGGATTAGCCTTTTTCACCCCAGGCTTTTCTTGGCGACCGCAAGTGCTGCGCTCTGTTCCTTGGTAACCGCGGGGTAATGCAGATCAAGCTTTTCGAGCGCTTCAATGATGGCGGCCACCACCACCAGGCGCGTAAACCATTTCGCATCCGCCGGCACCACGAACCAAGGCGCATGAGGCGCGGCTGTCGCGCTTATCGCGGCCTGATAGGCCTTCATATAATCATCCCAATGGGCGCGTTCCGCGACATCATTGGGTGAGAATTTCCAATTCTTCTCGGGCTCCTCAATTCGGGAAAGGAAGCGCTTTTTCTGTTCTTCCCTGCTCACATTCAGGAAGAATTTCAACACGACCGTGCCCTGCCGCGCCAGATAGCGTTCATAAGCCGCGATGTCTTCCAGCCTTTCATCCCAGATTTTCTTGCCGATCAGGGAAGGCGGTAGCCTTTGCCGCGCAAGTAATTCAGGATGTACGCGCAGCACCAATACTTCCTCATACCAGGAACGATTATGGATGCCGATGCGCCCGCGTTCCGGTAGCGCGATGGAATGACGCCAGAGGAAATCATGGTCCAATTCGATCGCCCCTGGCGCCTTGAAGGAATGCACTTGGCAGCCCTGCGGATTGACGCCTGAAAACACATGCCTGATGGCGCCATCTTTGCCTGCGGCATCCATTGCCTGGAAGATGCATAAGACCGACCAGCGATCCTGCGCATAGAGCTTGTCCTGCATCTCCGCGAGACGCACGACACCCTGTTGCAGCAGCGCCTCGGCCGCGGTTTTTTCCATCTCAAGCGCGGCGGTATCGCCCGGGTCATAATCCTTCAGGCGAAAGCCGCGCCCCTTGGTTACCCGATAGCGATCCAGGATTCTGGTCACTCGTTTTTCCATCACGCGGGTTCCTTTTGCGCTTGCCACCAGGGCATAAGAATCCACAGCGCTGCTGCTAATTGGACGGAGAATGTCATGCCCAGCGCCCAGACATAACCCTCAGGCGCCCAGCCGCCAGTCGCGTTCCGGGGCCAGAGATCAAGAATAGCACCGATCCCTGTCTGGAAGACGAAAACCACGCAAAGCATCAGGAAATTGATGGCGGTGGCAACGCGCCCTGCCAAAGCCGGCGGAAAGCCCTGCGCAATCGCGGCATAGCCCGCAGGCCCGACCGAGCCAGAGAAGGAAAAGAAGAACCAAAGGACGGCCATGGTCCAGAAATCTGTAGGCCCCATCATCAGCATGGCCTGTGCGAATAGGCAGCCCGCTACACCGATATAGGGCATCAACATGGGCGAAAAGCCGCGCGCTTGCGCGAAGGATGCCGCCTGCCCTGTGAAAAGACTGCCGAACATCATGCCAAGCGCATAGATCAGCAAGGCAGCAGCGCGCGCGCCGTCATCCAAGCCGCCGACATCACGCAGCCACGGCCCAGCCCAAAGCCCCTGATAGGTGAAGTTCAGCGTGGAGAGCATACCAACCGTCGGCACCAGGCGCAGAAATACTGGGTCTTTGAAAATGCGGCCATATTCACCGATTTCCTGGCGCAAGCTGCGCCGCGGCGCGGGTGCTACACTGGGCGGCGCATTGGGCACGGAAAACCAGACCCAAGCCGATACCATGATGGCAAGCAGCGCGAGCACGGCAAAAATCCCACGCCAGCCAATGAAGGGCAGCGACCATTGAACAGGCATGGTGGCAGCGAGCCCACCCATGGAAGCGAAGAACAAGCCCGCGCCGGTCACTGCCGCGACACGCTCCCTGGGATACCATTGCGTATTGGCCTTGAGCATGGCCATCAGCCCCGCCGCAACGCCAACCCCCGCGACGCAGCGCCCGATGGCGAGCGTCAGCACATCGGATGATAAGGCGCTGATGACGAAGCCAGTGGCTGCAATCAGGGCAAGTGTCGCCTGCACGCGCCGCGGGCCTTTCAAATCAAGCGCAAGCCCAATTGGCAATTGCGCCATGGCGTAGCTTGCGAAAAAACATGCTGCCAGCAAGCCAAGCTCTGCCGCCGTCAGGCCGAATTCAAGCGCGAGTAAGGGCCCAATCACCGCAACCAGGGAACGATTGGCCTGATTGATGAAATTGATCGCAGCCAGCGGCAGGGTGATGCGGGTGAAAAGCGACATAGCCCGAGCATGGCACGCATGCCGCGCCCCGCCCATAGGGCGCTTCAGGACAGGCGAAGCCGCACCGAGATCGGGCAGTGATCGCTGATCACATCACGCAGCGCCGGATCGCGTTCCGTATAGGAAAAAACGCGAAAACTATCCTTGATGAGCCAATCCGATGCACGAAGGCCAAGCAGGATATGATCAATGAAAGCGCGCCCTTGTCCATCACGCGACCAGCATGGATTGGAAAAACCTTCCGTCGCACGGCGCATGGATGATGCGGCATTCAGAATGGAAAGCACATCGTCGTCCCGCGAAAAACGCCTGTTAAAATCACCTAGAATGACAAAGGGGATATTCTCGCGGCGTCTCTCAGCGATCCAATCCGCCAGGATATGCGCCTGCTGGCCAAGGCTTTGGCAATCGCTGTTATTGGGCTGGCGCACGGAACCCTGTGAGCATCCCCCATCCAGGTGAATCGAAAGCAGCCGCAGGTGGGCTCCATTCTCGCCATGCAGCGTGATATCCGCACCGCGCCGCAAAGAACGCCGCGCGGTCGGGCGAAGATCAAGCGCCATCAGATCGGGATTGCGCGTGACATTGAGCCCCTTGCGCCAGGCAAAGCCGGAACGCTGCACATCACTTTCTGCCGGAAAGTGAAAATCATAAGCGGTGGAATCAAATACCCGCGCCGCCGCCAAAGGCCCATCCACTTCCTGCAGCGCAATCACATCCGCCGCCAGCCGCTCAGCATAGGCGCGTAGCCGGGCAAAATCCTGCTCGGTCCGGGTTGTCAGATCGCGCGGCAGATCGGGATGGCCGGCGGGCTTGGTGGTGAGCCAGGCGATATTCCACGTGGCGAGTTTGATTTCCTGCGCCCATGCGGGCAGCGCCAGGAACATCAGGGCCAGAAGGATCAGCACGCGCATGATGGCCTCATAAAAGCTGCGCCAGATAGGGCGCGGGGTCTGGTTCTCTGGTTAAAGCTTCAAGGGGCCGCGCGCCAGAGGCCAACAGGAAATCAGCCAGCGTGTCCATCTCGGCCGCCGGGCGCGTGATGTCGTGGAAGGGATCATCGGCGGCGGAACCGGGCGGGACCCAGATGATCGTCTCATACCGCGCGCGCGTCAGCAGCACGCGATAGGTATTCAGGATGTAGCGCTGTTCCTCTGCGCCGCGCACGACCTGCCATTGATGGCCGGCAAAGCGCCGCGCGCGCCATTGGCCGGCATGGCGTAGAAAATCGCCTCCCCAGGCGAGGCCCACCACATCCAATTCCAAACCCTGGCAATCATATTCGGTGGCGAAGGTTTCAAGCGCTTCGGAAGAACGGATATCCGGCCAGCGCTTCAGGAACCAATCGGCGATGTCGGGCACCTGCACGCCAAGCCCCTCTGCCCGCAAGCGCCGTGCGCCGGCGGAAGCAACCAGACCAGCGCGGCGCAAGCCCCTTGTGCGGGCGCGCAAGGCCGCGCGCCAAGCGATCAGGTCGCGCGTGATGTAATAGGGCCATTCCGGCGTTGCTTCCGCTATGGTGCGCGCGGCGGGCGCATCACCGTTGAGCACCGCATCCACCCATTCCGTGCCCCTGCTGGTGCGCAGGCTGCGAATGGGGGTTTGTAAGTCCAAATCATCATCGAAGCTGAGCCAGCCCGGCGCGCCTTCGGTCAGGCGTTGCGCGGAATCAGCACCGGTGGTGCTGCGCCGCGCCGCAACCGCATGCCAGGAAGATGAAACCGCAATCACGCGGCCCCATTCGGCAAGGCCGGCTTCACCCGTATTGATTTCCTGCCCATTGCCAATCAGCGCAACAATCACGGCCCAGCCTTCATGCCGCGCCATGATGTCCAGCGTATGCGCCGGTTCGCTCATGGTCAGGTGGCTTTTGCGGCGCTGGCCATCGCGTGTTGCTTGCGTCTGATCCCAGGCGCGCTGTGCTTCATCAAACACAATAATGCGCGCTTCGGGGATTTCCGCCGCATTGATCACGTGATGTTCCAGAAAACGATGCACATTTTGCAGCGCCGTGCGCGCTGCGCGTTCTGCTGCCAGAAAGGTCGCGCCGCCCTGGGGTGCGGCATCACGCGCCAAGGCTTCCCGCAATACCGTCACCAGCGGCACATTGCCGGAAAGGAAAGCCGCACCCGCTTCCCTCAAGGTACCAAACACCAGATTGAGGCCGCAAAGCGTTTTGCCCGCCCCGGGAATGCCGGTGACGAAAACGACATAGCGCCCACCTCCCACACGCGCCTGCGCAATCACGCGCGCAATGGCGTCGGTGGTGCGGGTCAGGTTATGCGCATCGGCGCGTGTGGCGCCGATATCGGGCACGGCATTGCGCCGGTACAAAAGCCGCGCCGCCTCTAGCACGCTTGGCACGGGGCGATAGGCGGAACGCGCCCAGACATCCGCTTCAATGGGCGTCGCTGGCGACGCGATGGCTGCCTGCGCGCGCGCCACAATATTCCGCAGCATGGCGCCATTGGCGACCATCACCGGCGCCACGCCATGCCAGAATAGTGGCAGGTCAAGATCGCGCGGCGGCGCGGCAGGGGCAACCAATACAGGAATGATCGGCACGCCACGGCTGCCGGCATGGAAATCATGCAAATCCATGGCGTAATTATCGGTCTGGCGCAGATCAGCGAGGTCCGGCTTCTGCGCGCCCATCTTGAATTCCAGCACAAAAATCGCGCGATCAGTCAGCAATATGGCATCGGCGCGTTTTTCCAGGCGGAGCAAATCGCATTCCATGAAAATGTGCCATTTCGCATCACCCTCAGCTAAGGCATTTTGCAGTAGGGCAGCGCTTTGTTCCCAAGAATCGCGCTGCTTCAATTCAAGCGAACCGAAACGCGCCGCCTGTTCATAGGCCAAGGCGGCAGCGATTTGCGCTGGCGTCTGGCGGCGAAAGTCACCCAGGCTTTGCGCGAACCACGGCCTCATCGACTACACTTTCGCGGCCAGGTTGCGATCAACACGCTCAGCATCATCAGCGCAAAGCCGATGGCGTGGATGGCGGTAAACGCTTCCTGCAAGATCACCACTGCCACCAGCGCGGCGGTCGCGGGCAGGAAGGCAGTAAAGATGCCGGCAACACCAGCACCGACGCGCTTCAGCCCCGCATACCAAAGCAGCAAACACAGCACACTCGCCGTCACGCTATGAAACACCAGCAGCGCCGCAAGGCGCGGATCCGCCAGCGCGGCTATGCTGGCAATATCCGGCAAAGCAAAGGGGGCCAGCATCAATACCGAGAAAATCTGCATCCAAAGGCTTGCCGTGATCACGCCAACGCGCCCCACGATGCGCCGTGCCAGCAGCACGTAAAGCGCTTCGCCAATAACACCGCCGAAGATCAGCAGATTGCCAAGGACAGACCCCGCAGCCTCCTCACCGGTCCGCGCAATCGTCATGGCCGCCATGCCGAAGGCCGCGAGGCTGACGGCGACCCATTGCGGCGGCGCCAGGCGTTCCCGCAGCCAAAAGGCGCCGCCCAAAGCGACCACCGCGGGCAGGCTTGCCAATACCAGCCCGCCTTCCAGCGCCGAGGTCAGGCGCAAGCCCGACAGCAATCCAGCATTATAGATCACGGTGCCGAATAACGCCTGCCAGGCAAGGTTGCGCATCACCGCGCCCTCAGGCCGTGGCGCGGCTTCCAAAAAGCGCGCTAGGGGCCAGAGCAATGCCACCGCCAAAACGCAGCGCAGAAAAGCGATCATCGGAATGGGCAGCGCTTCCGCCAGCAATTTTGCAACCGCGACGTTCGCGCCGACCAGCGCCATGGAGGCCGCCAATTGCAGATAGGCGATGCGCGGCGCGCCCGGCGTCACGCCGTCTCATCCGCCTGGCGAAAGGGGGAAAGTGTGGCGAGCGCGGCCATTTCGCGTTCCATCGCCGGGCGTTCGCGCGCAAGAAATTCACCCACCGCGCGGGACAGCCCGGGATGTGCGATCCAATGCGCGGAATAGGTCGGCACGGGCAGATAGCCACGCTGAATTTTATGCTCGCCCTGCGCGCCGGCTTCAACGCGCGGAATGCCATGCGCAATCGCGAAATCCATAGCCATGTAATAGCAAAGTTCAAAATGCAAAAAGGGCACATCCACAATGGTGCCCCAGTTGCGGCCATAAATCGCATCGCGCCCGATCAGATTAAGCGCAGCGGCGACGGGCTCTCCATCCCGCTCCGCCACCATCAGCAGCACACGATCACCAAGCCTTTCACCCAGCAACGGCCAAAAGGCTTTTCTCAGATAGGCGCTGCGGCCCCATTTCTTGTCAGTGGTGGCCTGATAGAAGCGGTGAAAGGCCTGCCAATGGCGTGGCGTAATTTCCGCCCCGCGCAATGTGCGCAGCGTCAGCCCCGCCGCCTGCACATCACGCCTTTCACGCTTCAGCGCCTTGCGCTTGCGCGATGCCAGCGCGCCCAGGAAATCATCAAAATGGCGATAGCCCGGATTGGCCCAATGGAACTGCGTGCCAAGCCTTTGCAGCCAGCCAGCATCGCCCAAAGTGCGCCATTCGGCTTCCGTACAAAAGGTGGCATGGACAGATGATGCACCAATACTCTCGCAGGCCTGCACCAAGGCGCCAGCCAAAACATCCAGCCCAAAGCCGGCTTCGGGATGCAGCAAAAGGCGCGGGCCAGGCACAGGGCTGAAAGGTGCGGCCACTTGCAGCTTTGGATAGTAATCCCCACCGGCGCGTTCCAAAGCATCCGCCCAGCCATGGTCAAAGACATATTCGCCCTGGGAATGCGATTTGGCATAGGCCGGCGCGCAGGCAAGCAAGCGCCCGGCGGCGTCACGCAAAGCCGCGTGTTGCGGCAGCCAGCCACGTTCAGCAACCGCGCTGCCACTTTCTTCTAGTGCCAACAGAAAGGCATGGCTCACAAACGGATTGTCACCGCCCGCACAAGCATTCCAATCATGCGACGGGATTTCAGCAATGGCGCGATGCAGGGTCAGCGACAATTCGGTTGGGCTGGTCATGCCCCTTGATGTCGTCACGGTGGCGGAGACAGCAAGCCCCGCACGTCACGCAATCTCAAACATGCCTTCCACTTCCACCGCCGCATCACCGGGGAGCGAAGGCACGCCAATGGTGGTCCGCGCATGGCGGCCGACATCACCAAACACTTCCACCGCCAGATCGGACGCGCCATTCATCACCAGCGCGTGTTGAGTGAATTCAGCCGGTGCGGCAATGAAGCCGCCAAGGCGCACAACGCGCGTCACGTTATCCAGATCTCCGGCGGCCGCCTTCAACTGCGCCAGCAGATTGATAAAGCAAAGCCGCGCCGCCTCGCGCCCCACTTCAATGGAAACGCCCGCGCCCAGCTTGCCAGTATAGGCAATCTTGCCATCACGCACTGGCACTTGGCCGGAAATCACCACCAGCTTTCCGCTGATATTGAAAGGAATGTAATTCGCAATCGGTGCCGCCGGCGTTGGCAATACAATGCCAAGGGCAGCAAGCTTCGCTTCGATTTTACCGGCCATGATCCTGTTCCTTCAAAAGCGCCAATTACGCTGCAGGGCGCAAATGGCGGCGCAACCGGGGCGAAGGATGCGCCGGCAATTCCAACGGAAGCAAGGGCAGCACCGTGGGGCGCGGCTGCAGTGTTTCTTCTTCTACCGGGTCGGGCAAATCCTCGCGCCCCAGATAATCGCGCGCTAGCCGCCTAAAGGCCCAATCCAGCACGGAAGTCGCGCGGCGAATGCCCGCATCGCCTTCCACCGCACCGCCATGGCCAGGCGCATAGGCATGGGCGTTGACGAAGCTCGCCAAGGGCACGCCCTGCGCCAGGCCAAGCGATACGGCCTGGGCCAGGGCTTCCATCAAGGCGCGCGTCATCGCCGCTTCACGTGGGAGGGAGAAGGAAATCTCCCGCAAATGGCCGCGATCATCTTCAATGGCGCGCATCGCCACCCGATTGCCGGCAATGGCCACGCGCCAGCAGCGATTGACTGGCACATGGATCGGCCGCGGTGCAGCGCGGCGGACTTCGAGCATATCCGCCGGGGCGGGCATCGCGGGCGGCGGCGCATCCAGGAAGGGCATCACCGCCGCTTCCATCGCACGTCGCGCCTGCGGTGCCACGGGGGCGAGCAGCCATGCGGCATCAACGCCGGCGCGTTCAGCCGCGCGGGTTGGCACTTGCGTGACGCGCCCATCCTCGCCGCGCGCTGGGCGGCTTGCGCCAGGGGCTGGGGCAATGCCGGCGCTTTCCGCGCCAATCAAAGCTTCAACCGCATCGGCGGGGGCCAAGGCAATGCAGCCGCGATGCCGCAAACCAGGGGAAGAAGCCGCCGCCGCCAAAGCCGCACGCGCTGCCTTGGCCAGGCCAGGGATGGCGGTTTCCTCGGGCGGGGTCGGGCAGATCAGCGCCACCGCGTGGCGCGGGCCGAAACGGGTGGCGAGCCGGCCGGATTCCGCCTCAGCAGCACCACGCGTCAGGCCGGCAATGGCGGCGGCGACATCGCGCGCCTCATTGCTGTCATAACCCAGGCCGAAACCGGCCAGCAGCCCGGCCAAATCGGCAAAGCCAAGGCGCAGGCCCTCCACCTTGCCATGGCCCCAGATATCGAGCGTTTGCACCGCGAGCTGACAGGCCGCGCGATAGGCCGGCGCATCAAAGCCGCCTTCCCCATCCAGAAAGGCCGGCAGGTTGAGCACAAAACGCCCCTCAGCGCGGGCATCGCGCCAGATCTCGGCCCCAGGCGCGCCGCGCCGGGCCAGAATCAAGGAACGCAGGCCAGCGGCCAGGCTTTCCGCCGCATCGGCGCCATCCAACAAGCCAAGGCGCCGCCCGCGGAGCGTCAGGCGTTGAATCCAGGCCTCCGCCACGCTTGGTAGTGTGGCCGGGCCGCTCCCCGGGGCGAGCGCGGCCAGCGCCTCCCCGGCTTCATCTTCCCAAGGAACAGGGATAGCGACAGCGCGCGGCGGCGAATCAGGATCCGCCCCCGCTTTCAGGCGCCGCAGCGCAACCCCAGCCCAGATGGTTCCAACAATACCTGCCATGGGGGAATGCTAGGCGCGACTCAAAAGCCTGGGAAGCCTTATTTAGTGGTTTTTTGGGGGTTGACCCACAATATCCTGTGGATAGCTTGCGCATCGCTTTGGTTTTGCGTGACCCGCGCGGCTGTGCGACTATACACGACGTTTCGCTTGCACCGGGAAGCCACCATGCAGTTGCTCAGTACTTTGTTTATCCGCCTCACCAGCCGCAAGGTTGGGCAGGACCGCTTTGGCAATACCTATTGGGAAGCCCGTGGCAGGCGCGATTCCTATGGGCGCCCCATGCGGCGGGTGCTTTACGCGAAGGAAGCCCAAGCTTCTGCCGTGCCGGCGGAATGGTGGGGCTGGCTGCACAACACCACGGAAAACCCGCTGCCCGAGGATGCGCCGCGGCGCCCCTGGCAGAAGGAGCATCTGCCCAACATGACCGGCACGTCCGAAGCCTGGCGGCCAGTGAACCCGGCGGCCAACCGTGGCGGGGATTACGAAGCCTGGACACCGGGGCGCTGACGGCGCCCTTTTGAAAGCCCATTCCGATGCAAAAGCGCAGTCTGGCTGAGATTTTGACCGGGTTGGTGGTGCTGGCCATTGCGGCGAGCTTCCTTGGCTATGCCGTCACCAGCACAGGGCGCAGCTTTTCTGGGCCGGGGATGAACCTCACCGCGAAGTTTGATCGGATTGATGGGCTTGGTCAGGGTGCTGATGTACGCATTGCCGGCGTGAAGGTCGGGCAGGTTGTGGCGCAGCGGATTGATCCGGCAAGCTTCCTGGCCGTGCTGACGCTGCGCGTGGATGCCGGGTTGAAGCTGCCGCATGACACCTCGGCCGAGATTTCCAGCGAAGGTTTGCTTGGTGGCAAATATGTTGCGCTGGTGCCGGGTGGTGATACGCGCATCCTGCGGGACGGCAGTGAGATCACCATCACGCAAAGTGCCATCAATCTGGAAAGCCTGTTGGGGCGGTTCATTTTCTCGGCGGGTGAAACGAATCAGCGCGGCAATCAGGAAAACGCGCCGGCCACGCCACGATGAAGCCCTTGCCCAAGCCACCTGCCGCCTGGCCTGGGGCGGATGGGAAGCCTGTATCCTGCAACGAAAAACTCAAGATGCTCACGGAAAACCATGCGGAAGCCGCGACCGCGCTGCGCGATGTGTTTGAAGACGCCGTGCTGATGGGCGTTGATGAGGCTGCGATGCGCGTGATTTTGCAGGAACTGATCGCGGCTTTGCCCAGCCCGAAGCGCGGCGCATGAAAAGGCTTTTGGCATTGGCACTGTTTTGCCTGCCGAGTCTTGCGCAGGCGCAGGATTGGGTGCCGCGCCAGCAGGCACGCATCCAGGCTTTGGATAAGGTGACAGCGCGTGTGACGGTGCTCGAAGGCCGCGTTGGGGAAAGCTTGCGCTTTGGCACGCTTAGCATCCGCATCGGCGCCTGCAATGCGCGTCCGCCCACCGAAGTACCGGATTCCGCCGCCTGGTTTGAAATGACCGATAGCCGCGCGCCGCGGGGTAGCCCGCCCGTGTTTCGTGGCTGGATGTTCGCCGATGCGCCGGGCGTGAGCATGTTGGAACACCCTGTCTATGATGTGCGTATTCTAAACTGTCGCTGATTCAAAGATTCCCTCGCTGCAAAGCGCTCAATCAACTATATTAGCGTTTGCTTGAGGGAAGTCAGCCCATGTCAGCCGCAGCGAACGGCGCCCGCATCCAGCCGTTTTTTGATGAGGCGACCAACACGGTCAGCTACCTGGTCTTCGACCCCGCGACACGCCAAGGCGCGGTGATTGACCCCGTGCTGGATTGGGACCACCGCAGCGGAGAAGCTGATACGCGTTCCGCTGATCGGCTGATTGAAGCGGCACGGCAGGAAGAGATTACGATTGCGTTGATCCTGGAAACCCATGCCCATGCGGATCACCTGACCGCCGCCCCCTATATCAAGCAGCTTTGCGGCGGGCAGATTGGCATTGGCGAATACATCAAGGATGTGCAGCGCATCTTCCGCCCTGTCTTCGCGGCTGAGGATGTGAAGCCCGAAGGTGGTGATTTCGATCTGCTGTTTCGTGACGGCCAGCATATTGCGCTTGGATCACTGGATATTGAGGTGATCCACACACCGGGCCACACGCCTGCCTGCGTTTGCTACCGCATTGGTGATGACGTTTTCGTGGGCGATACGCTTTTCATGCATGATTACGGCACAGCGCGCGCTGATTTTCCGGGTGGTGATGCCAGGGTGTTGTTTCGTTCCATCAAGCGCCTGCTGGCGCTGCCACCGCAAACCAGGCTTTGGATGTGCCATGATTACAAGGCACCGGGGCGAGATGATTATGCCTGGCAAAGCACGGTTGCCGAACAGCGCGCGCATAACCCGCATGTGAAGGATGGCGTGACCGAGGATGAATTCGTGGCCTTCCGCGAAGCCCGCGATGCAAAGCTTGCGGCACCCACGTTATTGCTGCCCTCCATCCAGGTGAATATCCGCGCCGGGCGCTTCCCGGAAGCTGAGAGCAATGGCGTGCGTTATTTGAAGATACCGGTGAAGACGCGGCCTGGACTTGCGTGACGGGGTTATGGTGGGATAACCGCCGCGCATGCCGGAAGGCACCGTGCCAGCGCTGAACCGCGCGATCAATGCCGAGCTGCTTGATCCGCAATTGCGGGAACGTTTCCTGATTGCTGGGATTTCACCCTGGACACGGCCCAATTCGCCCGCCGATACCCACGCTTTTTTTCAGGCTGAGCTTTTGAAATTCAAGGGCGTGGTGGAACGCACCGGCGTGAAAATGGAACAGTGAGCATGACGGGCGCCTGATAAACCTTCAGGCGCCCTTTTGTTTCAATCCTTCGGCGGCAGGTGAAGGGCAACCACTTCGCCCCCCTGCCCTGCCACTTCCGGAAAGCGCCGCCGCACATCCGGGTCATGCCCCGGAATCACGCGGCTATCGTCACCCCCCGCCAGCTTCTTCGCCGCGCGCCAACCCGCCGCCATCGCCCCCAGATCGAAAATGATCGGGAAGGGATTGCCGCTGAGCGCATTGGCGTAGAAATGCATGGCGTCTGAGGCCAGCACCACCGGCCCACGTGCCGTTTCAACGCGCACAACCTGCAAGCCATCCGAATGCCCGCCGACGCGATGGACGGAAACACCCGGCGCCACTTCGCCGTCGCCATCATGGAACACGACGCGATCAGCATAAAGCGCCTTCACCATGGCAACCACATGCGCCGCTTCGAAGGGCAGGCGAATGGCATGCACGCACATGTGCCGGCCGGTTGCGAATTGCATTTCGCGTTCCTGTAAATGGAACTTGGCACCGGGGAACATGCCAAGCGAACCCGCGTGATCATAATGCAAATGCGTGATGATCACGTCTGATACGCGGGCGGCATCCGTGCCCATGGCTTTCAGGCTATCGCGCACATTGCGCGCAATGATGCGGCCACGGCTGGCAGCCGTTTCCTCATCAAAGCCCGTATCCACCACGATTTCCTGCCCATCCGGCGCACGCAGCAACCAGATGAAGTAATCAAGCGGCATGGCTTCATGCGCATCAGGCACGGGCAGCAGGAAATTCGTCTGCGCCGTGCGCTCATGCCGCCCATAGCGGATGGCATAGACTTCCCAATTCATGATTCTTGATTTCCTCCGAGTACCGTGCCGGTCATTTGTTCCAGCATTTTTGCAACCGCGGTGTGATCCACGCCTGGGCCAAGCGTGGTGGCCGCCGCCAACCACATTTCCCGACAAAGCGCTGAGAATGGCGCGGGCGTTGTTGTCTCTCGCCCCACTTCCAGCGCGATGGACAGATCCTTCACCATCAGATCAAGCCCGAACCCTGCATCGAAGCGCCGGGAAAGCACATATTCCTTGAACTTCTTCTGCGTGGAATTGTTCATGCCGGAAGATGCATTCAACACATCCACCATTGTCGTCGGATCAAGCCCAAAGCGTTGGCCGATCAGCAAGGCTTCAATGCCGATAAGGTAACCACCGGCCGAGACTAGATTATTCAGCGCCTTCATCGCTTGGCCCGCACCAATATCTCCGCAGCGATAGACGGATGTGCCCATCGCCTTCAGCACGGGCTCTGCCCGATCAATCTCCGCATCCGGGCCACCCACCATGATGGCGAGCTGGCCAGATTTGGCGCGCGGCACGCCACCCGAAACAGGGCAATCAATCATCGGCACGCCATGGCTTTCCAGCATCGCCGCGATTTCCCGCGTGCGGCCTGGCTGACCCGATGTCATGTCAATCACCAGCATGCCGGGCTTCAGCGATGGCAGCATGGCTTCCACTGCCTCCCCAACCTGCTTGCTGGTGGGCACAATGATCACCACACAATCGGCGCCGGCAGCGGCTTCTGCAGGCGTTGTGGCGGCTTTCGCCCCGGTTTCTGTGGCGAAGGATGCGGCGCGCCCGGGCACCACATCGCATACGGTCACCTCAAATCCCGCCTTCACCAGGTTGGCCGCCATGGGCCAACCCATATTGCCAATGCCGGCGAAGGCGATGCGCTTCATTGCGGCCGACATCACTTCTTCCCCGGAATCGCGCCTTCGGCGATCAGCACTTCATGCGCGGCCTTGAAAGCATCAAGCCCGGCGGGAATGCCGCAATAGGCCGTAGCGTGCAGTAATGTGGCCTTGATTTCATCCACGGTGACGCCGTTATTCAGCGCGCCCTTCACATGCAGCTTCACTTCCGGGATTTTGCCGAGTGCGGTCAGCATCGCTAGGTTCAGCAGCGAACGCGTCTTGCGATCCAGCGTCGGGTCGCCCCAAGCCCAGCCCCAGGCCCAGGCGGTGGTGGCGCGCTGGAAGGACATCATGAATTCATCGGCTTTGGCCATGGACGAATCCACATATTCCGGGCCCAATACCGCACGGCGGATGGGCAAACCTTTGTCGAATAGCGCCTGATCGTCGGACATCTTATGCTCCTTCATGGATTGGATGGGGCAGGCTGGCGTGATGACGCCATGCGGTCAACCGGGGTGGATTGCGCGAAAGCTATTCCGCCTTTTCCGGTTCATACCAAGGCCAGCGCTGCTTCACGACCGGGCTATCGGGCGCATAGGCGATGCAGGTGCCAATCAAGGCCGGCCTTACTTTTCTCTCATCCACCACCTCACCGGCGGCGCGGCGCGCTGCGGCCTGTTCCAGTTCCCGCTGGCGGCGCACGGGGTAGAGTGTTTGGAAGGCAACCGTGCCCATCTGGCCGATCACTTCGCGCAGATGCGTGCAGCCATGAATGCCGCCGACCCGTTCATTCACCGCGCGCACAAAACCAGGCCCGATCTTGAGGCCCGCGAGCCGCGCGAAATTGGGCGCGGCTGCCGGGCAGACATCATAGGGCGTGAAATCGGATGCGGCTTCGCAGGACAGCACCTCAAAATCTTCAGTGATGGTCATGCGAATCCACATGCCATGCAACGCCTCACCTGGTTCTATCCAGCCGCGGCCTTCATTGTTGAAACCGTAGCTTTTGGTATCAACTAGATGGGCTTCAATATCGAACAGCCCGTCCTTGCGCTGATAGCCGCGCAATTGAATGTCGCGCAGATGGAGCAGGTTACGCTCGGCGGGTTCAGAAAGCGGCATGGGTCAGTATCCGGTTACGCTGCAATGCAACACCCTTCTGCCATGATGCGCGCATCAGGGCCAGATCAGGCGGCGGTGAGGCGGATGGTGCCGTGCAGGGATTGGCCCTTTGCCAGCACGCGCATGGGCGCAGCAGCGCCTAGCACCGCGCGATTTGGCGCATCAGGCATGTGGCTGACGGGTTCTATGCAGATCACGGGCTGCGTGGGTGGCGCATAAACCTGAACGCCCGCGGCGAAATCGCCAGTGGCAGTGAGCGTGATGGTGCCAGCGGGCGCGGCAAGGCGCGCAACGCCATCCCAGCCGGCAAAGAAATTATCCAGCCCGATCAAGCCGGCCTCATCTGCCGCGATGCCGGTGCAGGGTGTGAAGCCTTCCGGCAGTCCGCGTGCAGTATGGCTGGCGCGTTGCGTAGCGTTCAGATGCAGTGATGTCGCCGCGCTACGGATGAACCAGGGGTGCCAGCCCATGCCATAGGGCGCGGGCGCGGTGCCTTCATGCCGGCATTCCATTTCCATGAGAACGCCATCTGCATCGAGCGAAACCGTAAGCCTCGCCGTGTAGTCGAAAGGCGCGAAGGTCAGTCGTTGTTGCAGAATCACCTGATCCGACGCAGCGTTTACCAATTCCCAGTGCAGATCACGCGCCAGCCCGTGAATGGCGGTGCCTTCCTCTGCGCGATTGATCGGCATTGCGTGTCCTGCGATGCGCCCACCATCCAGCCGATTGGCCCAGGGCAGCATCCAGAAGGCGCCATAGCTGCCCGGATGGCGCGCGCCTCCGGGCGCTGGCACAAGAACATCACGCCCACGCCATCGCAGGCTTGAAAAAGCCGCGCCCTGTTCCGGGCAGATCACCGCCTGCCAGTCACCATGATGCAGCTTCATTCCGGCGCAAAGTGATCCCGCGGTGATGGCGCGCTACGCGAGTATTCAATG
>JBILPX010000156.1:0-7208 GCA_044373565.1 Roseomonas sp. | reverse complement strand
ATACTGCGCCCCTGAAGCCACACGAGATGGAACACACCGCCCCCCATGCCAATCACCGCGTCATTGCGTTGATCGTCGCATCCGCGCTGCTGATGCAAAACCTGGATAGCGCCGTGGTCGCCACCGCGTTGCCTAGCATGGCGCGCGATATGGGCGAAGACCCGGCGCGGTTGGGGGCGGCCATCACGTCGTATCTGGTGGCACTCACGGTCTTCATTCCGTTTTCAAGCTGGATCGCGGATCGCTTCGGCGCCAAGCGTGTTTTCATGCTGGCCATCATCGTCTTTGTCGCGGCGTCCGCGCTTTCCGGCCAGGCGCGCGGCTTGGAAGACCTGATCGCCTTTCGCATCCTGCAAGGCGCGGGTGGTGCGATGATGTTCCCAGTCGGGCGGCTTTTGCTGCTGCGCGGTGTGCGCAAGGAAGAACTGCTTTCCGCCATGGCCTGGCTGACGATGCCCGCATTGCTCGGGCCCGTCTGTGGCCCACCGCTTGGTGGCATCCTCACCGATCTTTTCGGCTGGCGCGCGGTATTCTGGATAAATGTACCGATCGGACTGATTGGGTTCTTGCTGGTGGCGTGGAAAATCCCGTCCATTCCACCAATCAATCCGGGCAAGCCTGATGTGCTTGGCCTGGCACTGGTGGGGCTTGCCTTGGCGCTTGGCATGTTCGGGCTTGAAACCGTGGGCAGGCATGTGGTGGCAGAACCCTGGCCTGGAATTGCGCTGGCGGCCGGCCTGCTGATTGGCGTTGCCGCTTATTTCCATTGCCGCCGCGCGCCGCGGCCTGCGATTGATATCTCGCTGCTCAAAATACCAACCTTTCGCCAACCAGCACTTTTCGGCAGCCTGTTTCGTGTTGGTGCCGGCGCGGTGCCCTTTCTGGTGCCCATCATGCTGCAAATCGGCTTTGGCATGTCGGCTTCCGAAAGCGGGCTGATATCCTTCGCGACCGCGCTTGGCGCCTTCACCATGAAGCCTTTGGTGCGCCCGCTGCTCAGGCGCTTTGGCTTTCGGAACGCGCTGTTGATCAATGGTGTTTTGGCATCAGCCGGGATCGCGCTGCTTGCCTTCCCCAATCCCGCCTGGCCGGTCGCGGCGATATTCCTGCTGCTGGCTTGCGGCGGCCTGTTCCGCAGCCTGCAATTCACCTCGCTCAATACGCTGGTTTTTGCTGATGTGCCGCCGGAAAAACTCTCTGCCGCCACCAGCTTCTACAGCACGCTTCAGCAATTATCGCCCGCGCTTGGCGTGGTGCTGGCAACCACGACGCTGGAGGCATCGCGCCTGATCGCCGGGCGCCCAGCGCTTGCACTTGCGGATTTCTCCACGGGCTTCCTGGTGGCGGCGACTGTCACGCTTCTGTCCATTCCCATGCTGGCAGCCCTCAGCCGGGATGCGGGGGCCGAGGTTTCAGGCCATACCCCCCGGCCTAAAACCCAATGATGCATCCCGGCGCGTAACATGCGATAAGCTAGCCTGCCTTTGGCGAGGAACCCCCCGATGAAGCTGCCGCGCCTTTTGCTGATCCTGCTGCTGGCCTTTGCCCCAGTCATTGCCTGGGCGCAGGGCTTTGATTTGCCTGGCTTGTCTCAGGAATCCGGCGCCTATCAACAAAGCCTGCAACGCCGCTTCCCCGCCGGTGGCACGCCGCAACAACGTGCCGGCGCCGAACGCCGCGCGCAGGAAGCCACCGCGCGGCGTGATTTTACCGCCGCCGCCGCGGCCCTCGAAGAACGCATCGGGCTTGGCAATAGCAATGCCGATCATTGGTTGGCGCTTGCCGAAGCGCAGCTTGCGCGCACACCGCCCGAGAATAACCGCGCCTTGCAAGCCGCCTGGCGCGCCTTTCAATTCGCCCCGGGCGGAGAGCCTGAAGTCCCACCGCTGCTGCTGATTGCCGAAGCGCTCCGCCGGCAGGATCGCCTTGCGCAGCAGGTAGAAGCTTTGGAAGCGGTGCTTGAACGCCTGCCCGATGATGCCCGCCTCAAGGCAGCGCTTGATACCGCGCGCCGCGCCGCCGGCATGCTGGTGCGGCGCGTCACACCAGAACCGGATGCCGAACCAGCGCGCGCCTGCATCACCTTCACAATCCCGCCCGCGCGCCGCAGTGATTGGCGTGCGGAAGATTGGGTGCGCGCTGACCCGGCACTGCCCAACCTCACCATCGAACGCGAAGCGGATCAGCTTTGCGTGGGTGGCCTGCCTTGGGGGCAAACCACGCGGCTGATTTTGCGCGCTGGGCTGCCTGGCGAAGGCGGCAATCTGCGCGCCGATACGCCGATTGCCATCGCCATGCCGGATCGCAGCGCGCGCATTGTATTTGAAAACCGCGCCTTCATCCTGCCGCGCGGCCAGGCCCCGCGCCTTGGCGTGGCGACGGTGAATGTCGAAAAATTGCAGCTTCGCCTGGTACGGCTTTCCGAACGCAATCTGCTGTCGCTCCGCGAACGTTGGCGTCCGGGTGAGGCTTTGGACCAATGGATGGCGCAATATATCGGCGAACAAAGCGGGCGCCTGCTGTGGGAAGGCAGCGCAGAATTGCAGGGCGGCACACCCAATCGCCTCACGCGCCATGCGCTGCCGCTTTCTGATTTGTTGCGCGATGCTGCGCCAGGGCTTTATTTGATCACGGCACGGCAGGCGGAAACCCGCCGTGGAGAAGCCACCGCCGCTGCCTTTCCGTTTTTCGTGACGGATATCGGGCTGACCGCCTGGCGCGGCGCCGATGGGCTTGCGGTGCAGGCGCGCAGTTTTCATTCGGGCCAAGTGAAATCTGGCCTGCGCGTCGCGCTGATGGCGCGCAACAATGATGTGCTGGCGGAAGCGCGCACGGATGCAGCGGGGCTTGCGCGTTTTCCGGTGGCGCTGCTGCGCGGGCAGGGGCCATTGGCACCCTTCGCCATTCATGCCGAAGCGCCGGATGATCTCGCCGCGCTCAATCTTGAAGCAGCGAGTTTTGATCTCTCGGATCGGGGCGCCTCGGGCCGCGCGCATCCCGGCCCGCTTGATGCGTTTCTCTGGCTCGATCGCGGGATTTATCGCCCAGGTGAGGTGGTGAATCTGACCGGGCTTTTGCGCGATGCCGCGGGCAATCCGCAGGATTTGCCAGTCAGGCTCAGGCTGCGGCGGCCCAATGGGCAGATCGCGGCGGAAATCACGCCGCCGCGCCTGATGGGTGGCGCGATTTCCTGGCCGCTTCGGCTTTCCGATGGTGCTGTCTATGGCCAATGGTCCATTGAAGCCCTCGCTGATCCCGCCCTGCCACCGATTGGTCGCGCACAATTCCGCGTGGATGCCTTTGTGCCTGAGGGGTTGGAAGTCACCGCCGGGCCAGCGCCAGGGCCTTTGGTGCCGGGCAGTACGGCGCTTGATCTGCCGATTACCGCGCGCTTCCTGTATGGCGCGCCGGGGGCGGGGCTTACGGGCAACGCCGAGATTCGCCTGCTGCCGGACCCCGAGCCCTTTGAAGCCTGGCGCGGCTGGCGCTTCGGCCTGCAGGATGAAAGCTTTGCGCCGGATCTGATCACACAGGAAATCGCGCCGCTTGATCGTGAAGGGCGCGGCGTGGTGGCACTTTCCCTGCTGCGCGCACCGGATACAACGCTGCCGATCAAGGCCAATGTCACGCTGGCGATTGCGGAGCCCGGCGGGCGCGAAAGCCGCGCGCAGATTGCCGTGCCGGTGCGCGCTGGCAGCCTGTTCCCCGTACTGCGCCCAGCCTTTCAGGGCGATGCGGTGGATGCCGGCGCAGAAGCGGCGTTTGAAATCGCGGCCGTCGCACCTGATGGCAGCGCGGCACCGGCGCGGCTGAGGCTGCGCTTGCTGCGTGAAAGGCCGGATTGGCGGTTGGTGATGCGCGATTCCATCGCGCGGTTTGAAACGGTTTGGCGCGATGAACCGGTGGATGCGGCTGAGATCACCATCACCCCCGCCGCGCCCACGCGTTTTGCGCGCAGCCTGCCCTTTGGCCGCTATCGGCTGGAAATTGCTGATGCGGATGGTCTTGGTATTGCATCCTATCGCTTCCGCGCTGGCTGGGCCGGTGTGGAAAGCGCGGAAATTCCGGACAGGATTGATGTTGCCGCTGAACGCCGCAATTTCGCACCCGGAGAGGTCGCGCGGCTGCG
Organism: Roseomonas sp.; assembly: GCA_044373565.1. Lineage (GTDB taxonomy): Bacteria > Pseudomonadota > Alphaproteobacteria > Acetobacterales > Acetobacteraceae > Neoroseomonas. Next base: position 3,079 of record JBILPX010000156.1, on the reverse strand, counting down.
CATCTCGCCACCCTTCGCGGGGCCGGCGACCGTTGCGGTGCTGACGGATCGGCTTGTCTCACTCCGCGAAATCACGCTGAGTGAAGCGGGCACGGATATCGAAGTGCCAGTGGATGCCGCCTGGGGGCCGGGCGCCTATATCACCGTCACCGCCTATCGCCCTGGTGAGGCACGTGAAGGCCGCCCCGGCCGCGCGCTTGGCTTGGCCTGGATTGGGCTTGATCCCGCGCCGCGCCGGCTTGAGGTGACAATCACCGCCCCAGAACGCGTCCGCCCGCGCCAGCGCGTGGAAATCCCGATCCGCATTACGGGGGCACGCGGTGAGGCGATGGTCACACTCGCTGCGGTGGATGAAGGGATTTTGCGCCTGACTGGCTTTGCCTCACCCGATCCGGTGGCGCATTTCCTGGGTAGGCGCACACTTGGCGTGGATATTCGCGATGATTACGGGCGGTTATTGGCGCCGGCGGAAGGCGCTTTGGCGCTGCTCCGCCAAGGTGGTGATGGTGGGCTGTCCGGCATGGGCATTCAGCCGCCACAAAAACTGGTGTCGCTGTTTTCAGGCCCAGTGCGTGTGGGTGCGGATGGCAGCGCGGTGATCCCGCTGGAAATTCCGGATTTTGCCGGCGAATTGCGCCTGATGGCGGTGGCTTGGGAAGGTGCGCGCATCGGTGCCGCGAGCCGGCCCATGATTGTGCGCGATCAGGCGGTGGTGGAAGCGGCCTTGCCGCGCTTCCTGGCACCCGGTGACACCGCACGCTTGCCGGTGCTGATGCACAATATCGAATTGCCGGCAGGTGAGATTGTCGCCGAACTCACCACCGAAGGCGCCATTGAAATTGAAGGGCCGGCGCGCCTGGCGGCGCAGCTTGCCACCGGCGAACGCGCAGCACCTGCAACGACCTTGCGCGCGCTTGCGGGTGGTGAGGGGCTGTTGCGCTTGCGCCTCAGCGGGCCTCAGGGTTTCAGCGTCACGCGCGAAAGCCGCATCACCATTCGCCCCGCGCGGCCATTGCTGACGGATGTGCAATCGGCTGAATTGCCCGGTGGGGCGGAGCGAGAAGTAGCACCCGCCCTTGATCGTTTCATTCCTGGCACAGCGCGGGCAGAACTCAGCCTTGGTGCGGTGGTGCGGTATGATGCGGCGGCAGCGTTGCGTGCCGTGGAAGCGTTCCCCCTGGCGTGCCTGGAACAAAGCGCGGCGCGCGCCATTGCGCTGAGTGCGGGGCTGTTCACGCCAGCCGGCGGCGATCAGGCGGCCAGGCTACAAGCCGCGGTGCAGGCCATTTTGGATCGGCAGCGTTTTGATGGCGCCTTCGGTCTTTGGTCCGCCAATGCGGAAGCGGAATTGTGGCTCACTCCGTTTGCGGTGGAAGCCTTGCTCCGCGCCCGCGCTGCCGGCGCCACCCTGCCGGAGGCCGCGTTGAATGAAGCGCTGCGCTTCCTGGATGATGCGGTGGGCGATACGGGTGAAGCCACGCCGGAAGAACGCGCGGCCCAAGCCTATCGGCTGCATGCGCTGGCCATGGCGGGGCGCGTGCGGCTTGGTGCCGCGCGGCGGATGATGGAAAGCGCGGGCGACATGCCAACGCCGCTTTCGCTCGCGCAATTGGGCGCGGTGTTTGCGCGCGGCGGTGACCGCGCGCGGGCGGAACAGGCATTTAACGCGGCGCTGTCCAACCTAGGCCGACGCTGGTGGAGCTTTGATCTCGGCACGGCGCAGCGAGATGCGCTGGCGGTGGCGAGCCTGCTCAAGGAAAGTGGCTTGCTTGCGGATCGGCTGGCGGCGCTGATGGGCGCCCTGCCCGGGCAGAATTTCACGCCGGAAAGCACCAGCACGCAGGAACAGGCTTGGGCCGTGCTAGCGGCGGCGCGTTTGGGGCAAGGCATGCGCCCGATTGAAGCAAGCCTGGATGGCGTAGTGCTGCCCGCCGCGTCGGTGATTGTGGCACCGCTTCCGGCGCCGACGCGCCTTCGCAATCTGGGTAACACGACCGTGTGGCGCATGACCGCGACCACCGGCATCCCGCGGGATGCTTTGCCCGCCGCGCGGCAGGGCTTGCGCGTGACGCGGCATTTCCATGCGCTTGATGGCGCGGCGCTGAACTTGGATACGCTCCGCGCTGGGGATGGCTTTGTTCTGTTGTTGGAAGCGCGCGCGGATGCTGAGGAGAAATTTCAATTGCTGGTGCAGCAGGGCCTGCCGGCGGGCTGGGAAATCACCGGGCGCTTTGGCGCGGGGGAAGTGTCCGGCCTGCCCTGGCTTGGCCAGCTCACCGCCATTGATAGCCAGCCGGCCCTGGATGACCGCTTCGCCGCGGCGGTGACTTTGGAAGGCGAAAATCGCGTGGCGCGCATTGCGGTGCGGGTGCGGGCGGTCACTGCAGGCAGCTTCGAATTGCCAGGGGCCGAGGTGCGGGACATGTATCGCCCGGCCTTTTTCGCCCGTCAGAATACCGGGCGGATCGCCATACTACCTTAGAGCGTGTTGCGTTCACATGGGTTCACGCAACCCGCTCTACACCGTTGTTTTTCGAGCATCTTCACACGTTCAGATGATTCCATCTGAACGTGATCTGCTCTAACCACCATCCTTATTCGGGCGGCGGCGGAAGGCATCCAGGCTGACCACCTCGCCCGGCGGTGCCGGTGCGGGGGCATGCTCCTGGGCCGGTGCGGCTTGCGGAACCGGGGGCAGCCCCGCCTTTTCTTCTTCCAGTCCGCTTGGCGTGAAGCGCAAACCAAAGCGCACATGCGGGTCGTGGAACATGGTCAGCGCGCCAAAGGGGACCACCAGCTTCGCCGGTGCGCCGCCGAAATGCAGCGTCACGCCAAAGCGTTCCGCCACGCGGTCCACAAACAAATCGTCAAACTGGTGCTGCAGAACAATCGTGATTTCCTCAGGGTATTTCGCCTTGAGGTGCCCTGGGATAGCGACGCCCGGACGATCTGTCCGGTAGCTTAGGTAGAAATGATGCTCCCCAGGCATGCCGTGTTTCGCGGCATGTTCCAATGCGCGCCAGACGACTTCGCGCATCGCGTCTTCGGTCCAGGCTTCATAGGGAAGAAGGCTTTCGGG
>JBILPX010000155.1:0-7223 GCA_044373565.1 Roseomonas sp. | reverse complement strand
CCCGTTGTTCACTAATCTTTGGTTGGAGGAGGCCATAAGCGATGCCCGTCCAACTAAGTTGCCCGAATTGCATAACGCCGAAGGTGATCCCATTGCCTTCAGCAAATTGCATTTCCCCCTGCGGCAAGGGGTTACCGCACAACAGATCATAGATGCGCTCAATCAGATACCATCGCTGCGTTCTGAGGGTGATGGGTTTTGGAATTGGCTCGCTCCACCAGGCAGAAAACCGCAAGCCTTGCCGGCCAGCGCGGTTGGACAAACCCTTATTTCTACAATGGATGACGGTTCCTTGGTTCTTGGCGTCGTCACGCTGGAGGGGCGCAGACTGACGCTTGAGACTAACTCCGAGACTCGCGCTGCCCGTGGCCAAACCTTACTCGCGCCAATCATGCACAACCTTGTAAGGCCGCCGCTTTCTGAGCATGTGGATCTCCTGCGCCTGTTGGAAGAATCCCAAGAAAAGCGCGAACGATTGATGATTGCGCCTGAAGATCAACGGGCACTCATGCATAAGACTATGGATGATCATTATCGGCGCGTGATCGAAGAGCCGATTCCCGCACTTGGCAACAAATCGCCGCGCGGTTTGGTCAAGACGCCAAAAGGTCGGGAAAAGGTCGCTGATTGGATCAAGACTGTCGAAAACCATTCAGCACATAGGCCACCGGAAGACCCGATGCGCGGTTACGATACAAGCTGGCTGTGGCGCGAACTTGGGGTGGAGGATCTGCGGAACTGACAAAACCCGGAGACCAGAGCCTCGATCAAGTGACTGGGCAGAAAGCCGCGAGAGCGGAGAATGACCTCTCATCCCGTCAGACCGCCCATTGCGCCGATAACGCCTCCGCTTGCCTCAGAACCGTCTGTACTGCTGCGTCCTGAAGATCGGGCGGGTAACCATGCTTTCGCAATATCCGTTTCACCAGGACGCGCATACGTGCTCGCGCGCTTTCCCGGTGGGCCCAATCCACGGATGCATTTCCCTTCAAAGCGAACCTTCCAGCCGCGTTGTGTCGCCATATAGCCAAGCGCAATGGCCAGATGCGTCTTGCCCACGCCCGATGGCCCGAGCATGACAACATTCTCCGCCCGCTCAACAAAGGCCAGGCTGGCCAATTCCATGATTTGCTGACGCGGGGCGCCCGTGGCAAAGCCAAAATCATAGCCATCCATGCTCAGCGCCGTCGGGAATAGCGTGTCGTATAATGCCAGCGGGTGCTGCAGCCCGACCAGCGGGCGCAGCAATGGCGATAACGCTGCTGCCATAGCCACCCTGGGCTGGCCGCCATAGGGTGGCGGGATGGGGCCAAGCTGAGGGCGTTCCAACTCCAGCCGATCCGCAGGCATCTCACCAGTGGTGGCGTGCCGCCTAGCATTCGCTACTTCCCGCAACCAACGCCCAGCGGCAAGGTTCGCCGCCGCCGCATCCACTACCAAGCCCTCAGCCGCCATACGGCTTGCCAAAGGCAGCCAGAAACTGCCGCGCAAATAGCGGATAAACCGCTCGACCTTACCCTTGCTCTGCGCGCGATATGGGCGGCAGAGCCGAGGGCGAAAGCCGCAATGCCGCGCGAAATCAAGAAAGCCAGCCTGAAAGCGGTGCTGCCCATGGCCATAGCGGTCACGTTCCTGCACCACAGTGCGCATATTGTCGTACAGCACTTCCCGCGGCACGCCGCCAAATGCCAAAAAAGCATGTTCATGACAGGAAAGCAGCGTCTCCAGCCGCTCATCACTCACGAATTCAATATACGCCGCCCGGCTCCATCCCAGCGTTGCCACAAATACCGAAAGCCGTTCCGCGCCACGCCGGATCACCGCCCAGTCTACTTGCATCTGCTCGCCCGGCGTCGTCTCAAAGCGGACCACAGGCGCCGCAACCACCGACGGGCGCTGCAGCATCAGATGGTCCTTGAGGAAGGTGTAGCCGCCAGTATAGCCGCGTTCCCGAAGCTCTCGCAGTAGTACCGTCCCAGCAAGCCGGTCGGGCGCTGGCTCCGCAAGTCGCTTGGCAATGTAATCATCAAACGCCGCCAGTTTGCCTGAACGCCGCGGCCGCGGGCGATACCGACGATCCGCGCGCCAGTGCTGCTATTGTGGGTCGAGCGGGACGGCGCTGTGCCCGCCACTCATGCTGCCGATTATGAGCGGGCGTTGCCCGATGCGCGCATCGTGATTCTGCCTGGGATCGGCCACGTGCCGATGGAGGAGGCGCCGGAGGCTTCGGCGCGGGCGCTGCGTGCATTCCTTGAGGGTGAGGCAGATGGCTGAGTCGAGCGCACGACGCTGTGCGCTTCGCTGCCTACCGGCCACCAATGGCTGTTGGACAATCAATCTACATACGCGGATTTGGCGGGCCTATACCGATGCGCCATGACCGAACGGTCAATTACAAAATCGCCATCTATTGGTGGTCGGACGATCTGCACCTGGTACGCCCGCCGCGAAAGGAAGCCGAGATAACGGGAAGTGTGCCTTTGCAAACCCATCCAGTAACTCATGCCGGGCGGGCTCCGCCCTCAAAATATTCGGTACAACTCGCAGCGCAGGTCAGCGGAGTATGGGCTTTTTTGGGAGTCTGGCCTTGGTGCAATCGAGCGAATTTTTTGTGGGCTTGGCGTGTCAGAATTCGAATTGTGCTTGGGCTTTGGGTCTCAATGGTTGCGGCCCGGCGCGACTTTTCTTGCCTGTCATGCGCATGCCGCTCTTTCGGCTGCCATGCTTCTCCTGGATTGCGTCGGACGCTTTATGAAAATCGGCCGCTCGGCGCATGCCAAACATGAGCTGCTTGGCGGCGGCCGTCGTTGCTTCCAGATCGACGATCCGCTCTGGATAGCGATAGCCGATGAGGTCCGCCGCACCATCCCAGTTCCAAGGTTCCTGGAGAAAGGCGTCAGGCACCGCAGCCAGCTCTGGAACCCAGCGGCGCACGAACCTACCGTCCGGATCCTGATCGTAGCCCTGCTTGACCGGATTATAGATCCGGATGGTGTTGATGCCAGTCGTACCAGACTGCATCTGCATTTGTGGCCAGTGGATGCCGGGCTCGTAGTCCGTGAAAAGCCGGGCCAGCACCAAGCCGGTATCCTGCCACGGCAGCCACAGGTTATAACTTGCGAAAGACAGAAGCATGGCGCGCATCCGGAAATTGATCCAGCCGGTCGCGTAAAGCGAACGCATGCAGGCGTCAATGAAAGGGAAACCGGTCTGGCCGCACGCCCATGCCGCCAACCGTTGTCCATCGGCAGGGCGTGGCCGCAGGCCGCGCGTCGCCAGATGAAGCTCCGTGTTCTCGATCGAAGGCTGGCTTTCAAGCTTCTGCATGAAATGACAGTGCCAGTGGAGTCGGCCAGAGAACGAGGCCAGCGAGCCGCGCCATTCACGCGCGTGCCCGCTTGTGTCGCCCCGCAATTCGGAATGCTGCTTCCATGCTGACTGCGCAACTTCCCGCATGGAGACCGCTCCCCACGCGAGATAGGGCGACAAGCGCGAACAAGCCGCTGCCCCGTCGAGAGGATTCGACATATCGCGGCGATAGGTCTTACCCCGTTCATTGAGAAAGCTGTGGAGCCGTGCGAGCGCTGACGGCCGACCGCCGGTTTGACGCTCGGTGCACCCATCGAACGCAAGTCCGGCGCATTCTGGGGGCGGCACCAGCGCGGGCTCGATGTCTGGTACGGGTATAATATGATCCGGATCAGACACGATCGGCTCCGCCATCAGACGATCCCAGTGTCTGGCCCAGCCCTCCCGACCCTTGAGGCGGCGTATAACGCCGGTCTGCGGGAACTCATGCCACGTTATTTTATGCGCGCGGCACCACGCCTTGATTGCAATATCGCGCCTGTATGTCCAGGCATTGCCTGTCTCCTCGTGGGACCAAATCTCATTGAAGCCAATCTGGCGCCGAAGCTCGGCGAGGACCTCCACGGCATGACCAATCCGCACCACCAAGCGCGCGCCTCGTGCAGTCAACGCTTCATCCAAAGCCTGCGCGCAATCGCGCATGAAGACGTAGTGGCGGTGCGACGTATCCGGCTGGGCCCAATACTCCGGCTCGATCACGAGTAGCGGAATGACAGGGCCTTGCTCCGCGGCCGCGGCCAACGGGCGGTGATCCTGCGTGCGGAGGTCACGCTTGAACCAGACAACAGCCGGAGTTGCAGTGACGGGCATGGCGCCCTCCGAGAGGAATGATCAGGTGAAGCCTGAGGCTCTCGGCTATTCGAGAAACCGCTGTTGACATGGGGTCGAAGACACCGATCGCCAGACTGGCTGTATGTTTCACCTGCGCTTCAAGCAGGGGGTGATGGCTTTGTAGCTGTTTGGCGGCGTCCTCTGGTCAGTTTACGCTCTTCCTACGGCCCGCCCCCAAAGGCGCTTTCTTATCCTCATTGTCGCGGCAATATCAGCTTGATTATCGGCGATCATTCAAGCGCCTATTCGGCAAACACCTTTGAACCAGTCTGGGTTTTTCGGAGGCTCTCGGCCTGACGCAAGCCCAAGATGCCGCACCCCCCTGTCCAGCCCGGCAAACACTTCGGTGCGAAGCGAATCCTGCTGGAAAATCACTACCTGCTAGGCGCGCTTGACGCCGATATCGGGGCATTCGTTGAGTACTATAATTTCCAGCGCTACCGGGAAAGCCTGAACAACCTGATCCCGGCTGATGTCTATTTCGGCAGGGGCCAAGCCATCCTGCTGGAGCGCCAGCGCATCAAGCGCAGAACCTTCCAACACCGCCGCTTGATACATCACCAAAACGCAACATAAGGTAGCGATGAATTTGGAGAACACCATGGCCAAAACCACGCCCCGCGTTGTCCTTGTAACCGGTGCTGCCGGTGGTATTGGGCGCGCAATGGTCGCGGCGCTCCTCTCCGCAGGGCATCGCATCGCTGCACTTGATTATGATGCTAAAGGGCTGACTGCATTGATGGCTGAGCATCAAGGCCATCCAGATCTACATGGAATCGAAGCAGATCTCTCCACCGCAAACGGATGTGAAGCTGGTATGGGCGCGGCTGTTGCTCATTTTGGTCGCGTAGAAGCGGTAGTGAACAATGCGGGCATTGGCGTGTCCAGCCTGCGACCCGATGCGGAAACCCGCCCACCTAGCCTTGAAGAGTTAAGCGCGGCTGTCTGGGACCTTCGTGGCTGAAGGCAGGGCGATAGCTGGGTGCTGCCAGCAGCGCGACAAGCAGCAAAATTCGAATCAGCACGCACGCGCTCCCTAGATCCCGACTACCATCGCGTAATTGTGGCGGCAGAGGACGTCGCGGGCGTTTCCCGATCATGACAAAACATTGCAACAAAGGCGCCTAGCCCTGGGCGGGCGGTGACTCAGTTGGCGAGACGCGTGTTACCCGCGGCAGCCAAACGGCGTGCGAAGATGTCTGGCCAGCGCCGATTGAGATCAATTCCGGACTGCGTACCATCAGTAATCGTGTCTTCCAGCGCCACGAGAACACCAGTCGCCTCAGGCGCCAACACTTCGATCCGCGCCAGGAAGACCGAAGAGGCTGAGGCCAAACCGTCACTGCGCCGATAAGCTGTGGTTGTAGAAATTGGGAACGTTACAGCACCGGTATGGTTCCCAGGCACCGAGAGGTAATTCACGTGCCACCGCACGATAGATATCAACAATCAGTTCTGCGCAATCTGGTACAGCAAGATCAGCAGGATCGCTTACCAGAATGGCACCCGGTGGCACGACCGGTTGAGCGAGACCACTGGAGGTGAGGACACGGTTGGAACCAGCCGCGATCCCCGGCCCCTTATCGTGCAGCGCAACCCGCGCCGCCCCAATGCGCAAGGGCAGAGTCCCGAATACATTCGCCAACACGACGCAGACACGCTGGCCGCCAACCGACATATTCGCAATCTTTCGGAGCGTCTGGTTACTGAAATGTAGTGGTGAAACGCCCCCGACAGGAAGTTGTTGTGCAGGCGCTGCTTTCCGCACCGCGGGCGGCACGTCATTCACCCAAGGAGAACCCTGACCGGCTGCGGAGAGTGACTGCGCCGGTTGGTCCACGCTGGCGACCGGCGGTGCGGCCCCAGGTGGGAATCCAGTTCTCAGATGGCTGCTTGGTGTTTCCCGGCCCCATCATTGCTACGAGCGAGACAGCAGTGGCGACCATAGAACGCGAGATTGGCATGTCAGGCTTCCCCCGAGGCAGCTATGTCAGAAGCCCGCCAGAAAGCGCCCTGCATATTCAAGCGTGATTATCGCCATGTATCCCGTTCACCTGACGCGACTAGCTACGCACGAAGGGGCTCGCAATACGCGCTGTCCAACAAAAAATGCTTTGCGACCATGGGGCGATGAACGCGCCGGCGGTGGCTTCGCCCCAGCTTGCCCCAAAGATCCTTCGTGCCGCCAAAGGCGGGTCAACGGCGCTGGAGGCTGCCGAACCCGCGCGCCCATTCCCGAAGGGCAAAGCGCTACCAAACCGGTCTTGTGGCACCCAAGCATGATGCCTTGCGGTCACCGCCCATGCAGTGTTTACTTCAACAAGATGCTTTCTGGCATGCACCGGATCGCACGGGGGGAACGGACCGTGATACAAACGCACACGCATATCTGATGCTGAGCTATTTGATCCAACGGCTTGGGCTTGCGCTGGTTACCTGCCTATTTATCTCTGCGCTCGCCTTTATCATCATTCGCCTTCCACCCGGCGACTTTGTTGATGCCTATATTGCCAATTTGACCGCGAGTGGCAGTTCCGTTTCGCATGAACAGGCAGAAGCAATGCGCCGCGAATATGGGCTCGATCAACCGGTGCTGGTGCAATATGCGCGGTGGATGGGGCGTGTTTTGCAGGGTGATTTCGGCGTTTCCATGGTGTGGCGTCAGCCCGTCACGGCAGTCATCGGTGATCGACTCTGGCTTACCATGGTGCTGTCCTTGGCGGCGCTATTCCTGACATGGGCCATTGCCCTGCCGATCGGCATTTATTCGGCTGTCCGACAATATTCGATTGGTGATTATATATTTACTACGCTTGGCTTTATTGGATTGGCCATTCCTAATTTTCTGCTGGCTTTGATCCTGATGTATCTCGGGTTTCGCTATCTGGGGCTAAATGTGGGGGGGCTATTCTCTCCTGATTACGTGCAAGCCCCCTGGAGTTGGGCGCGGGTTTGGGATTTGATCAAGCATCTGCCCTTGCCCGCTGCTGTTCTTGCACTCGCTGGCACGGCACAGCTTATCC
>JBILPX010000154.1:0-7290 GCA_044373565.1 Roseomonas sp. | reverse complement strand
CCAGATCCGTGAAGAAGGGGCGTTCACGATGCACGCCATAGAAGCTTTCGGCCTGCGCCTGGGACATATGGATGCGCTTCTGCGCCACAATGCGCAGCCCCGCTTCTTCGAACACTGCATTGATTTTGCCGGTCAGGTTCCGGCGCGTGGCGTCCGGCTTGATGATGCTGAAGGTGTGTTCGATGGCCATGGTGGCAAACCCCTGAATGTCTGGAAAAGGAACCGGGCGGATAGGCGGGATGGGCCGCTTGCGCAAGCCCCGCCCTATGTTTCGCGGCGCGCGGCGATCAGGAATTCCTTATTCCCCTCAGGCCCCGTGATTGGGCTTTCGGTGATGCCGAGCACCTGCCAGCCGGGCAGCGCCGCCCACCATTCAGCAATCATGGCGCAGATACTACGATGGAGCGCAGCGTCGCGCACCACGCCGCCCTTGCCGACTTGGTTTGACCCCGCTTCGAATTGCGGTTTGATCAATGCCACCGTAAAGGCGCCCGGCGCACAAAGCGCGAGCGGCGCGGGTAGGATGGTCCGCAGCCCAATGAAGGACGCATCGCAGACCAGGGCGCCAATCGGCTCCGGGATGGCGCTGGCGTCAAGATAACGCGCATTGGTCTTTTCCAGCACCACCACGCGCGGGTCTTGGCGGAGCTTCCAAGCCAATTGGCCATGCCCGACATCCACCGCATAAACCTGCGCCGCGCCATGCTGCAGCAGCACATCGGTAAAGCCCCCGGTGGAGGCACCAAGGTCCAGGCAAACCCGCCCTTCCGGGTTCAGCCCGAAATGCGTGAGCGCATGCGCAAGCTTAAGGCCGCCCCGCGAAACCCAGGGGTGGTCCTGCCCGCGTACTTCAAGCGGCGCGCCGTCGGCCAGCAGATCGCCTGCCTTCTCCACCCGCTTGGTATTGCTGAACACCTTGCCTGCCAGGATAAGCGCCTGCGCCCGGGCGCAGCTATCCGCCAGGCCAAGCGCCACCAGCAGCAGGTCGGCGCGCTGTTTTGGGCTGCGGGGCATCTGATCAGCGGTCCTTGACGGGCATTCGGAGGGAAGAGATTGGCACAGGGCGCCCGTGGCTGATAGATTGATGCATTGTCAGGATTTGAAAGCCGGAATTGATGATCGAAAAACTGGCCTCCATTGCCCTACCGAGCCCGCATTTGCGCCTGAAGCATTGCCGCCATGGTGTCATGCTCTACAGCGGGCGCGATAAATATGTGGGGGGATCGCTTGATCGCTATGGCGAGTTTTCCGAGCTTGAGGCGCAGCTTTTCTCGGGCCTTATCAAGCCTGGTATGATGGTTCTGGAAATCGGCGCGAATATCGGCGCGCATACCGTTCACCTTGCCAAATTGGTCGGTGAGAATGGCGGGGTTGTCGCGTTTGAAGCGCAACGGGTGATCTTTCAGATGCTCTGCGCCAATCTGGCCTTGAACGGCATTGAAAATACGGATGCCAAATGCCTGGCTGTCGGCGCCACAGCGGGGGAGATTACGGTGCCGCGCATGGATTATCGCGGTGACAATAATTTTGGCGGAGTTGCACTCGGCGGTAATGATGGCGATGTGGTTGAAATGATCGCCATTGACAATCTGATGCTGCCTGCCTGCCACATGATGAAGATTGACGTTGAAGGTATGGAAAAGCAGGTACTGGATGGCGCGCGCGAGACAATTACGCGCTTCCGCCCTTATCTGTATGTTGAGGATGACCGGCCAGATAAACACGCAGAACTGATTGCGACCCTTTTGGACCTTGATTACCGCATATGGTGGCATCAGCCCTGGCTCTATAACCCCGGAAATCTCGCCGGCGATAGCGAGGATCTTTTTCCAGGCATTGCCTCCTTCAATCTGATTTGTTTGCCAAGCGAGGCAGCGCCCGATGAACTAGAAGGCGGGGTGGAAGTGAAAACTGCCTCCGACCCGCATCCGATACAGCGTTAGGATGTGATCCGCCGCGGCGGATCACATGAGCCCTTCAGCCCTTAATCAACGCCGAGCAATTCAACCTCAAAAACCAGCGTCGCATTGGGCGGAATGACACCACCCGCGCCGCGCGCGCCATAGCCAAGCTCGGGCGGGATGATTAGCGTGCGCTGCCCGCCGATCTTCATGCCGGCAAAGCCCTGATCCCAGCCGCCAATTACATGGCCAGCGCCCAGCATGAAGGAAAAGGGTTCAGCGCGGTCGCGCGAACTGTCGAATTTGCGGCCCTTGTTTTCTGGTGCCGCGGCATCAAACAGCCAGCCCGTGTAATGCACCGTGATGTGCTGGCCCGCCGTGGCTTCGGCCCCGGTGCCCAGTTTTGTGTCGATCATGGTCTTCTCCTGTCGTGATGCGGCTTCCCTGAAGCGCTACGTGCCAAAAAGCAAGGCCCGGAGGCTTGCGCCCCCGGGCCTGATAGGCTTTGCGCTGAAAGGCGGCTTATTCGGCCGCCTGATCCAGCTTTTCCAGAACCCGCGGCGGCGACATGGGCAGCGCGTAGAAGCGCTTATGCGTCGCGCGATACATTGCGTTGGAAATCGCACCCAGTGGCGGCACCAGCGGCACTTCACCCACGCCACGCACGCCTTGCGGGTGCTTCGGATTGGGGATTTCCAGCATCACCGCGTCCAGCATCGGCAGGTCCGAACAGACCGGCATGCGGTAATCAAGGAAGGCGGGATTATCCACCTGACCCTTGGCGTTGTAGATATATTCTTCGTTCAGCGCCCAGCCAATGCCCTGCGCCGCACCGCCCTGCATCTGGCCTTCAACATAGGCGGGATGCACCGCGCGCCCGACATCCTGGAAGGATGTATAACGCAGCACCTTCACGGTACCGAGTTCCGGGTCCACTTCCACATCGCAGATATGGGTCGCGAAACCGCCTTCGGCGCCGGTTGTGTTCAACTGCACGCCGGCGCCAATCGGCCCACCGGTTTCAGTTGCCTTGGCAGCGATTTCCTTCAGGCTCAGCGGCGGGAATTGCCCCGCATTGGCGCCTGCGGGGCGCGCTTCGCCATTGTCCCAGATCACCGCTTCGGGGTCGATCTTCCAGATCTTCGCCGCGCGTTCCTTGAGCTGCGTGATGACTTTCTCCGAAGATTGCGTCACCACCATCGCGGAAGCAAACAACACGCGGCTGCCGCCTGTCAGGTTGGAATAGCCAATCGTTGCGGTATCGCCGATCAGCACGGAAACGCGCTTGTAATCAATGCCAAGCAATTCCGCAGTGATATTGGCGATGGAAGCGCGCGAGCCACCGATATCCGGGTGCCCCGTGGTTACTGCCACATTGCCATCTTCCGTGATGTTCACCTGCGCGGAAGATTCACCGCCAGCATTGAACCAGAAGCCGCTCGCAACCCCACGGCCCTGATTGGGGCCAAGCGGCGCGCTGTAATGCGGATGCGCCATCGCGGCTTCAATGGTTTCTTTCAGGCCAATACGCGGAAACACCGGGCCATGCGCGGCCTTGGTGCCTTCCTCAGCGGCGTTTTTCAGGCGCAGCGCAAGCGGGTCCATGCCAAGCTTTTCGGCCACTTCATCCAGCACACATTCCACGCCATAAGCACCAATCGGCGCCCCTGGCGCGCGATAGGCCGCAACCTTGGAACGGTTGGACACAACGTCAAAGCCCTGCGAATGCACATTCGCGATATTGTAGGGCGCGAAAGCGCAGCCCGCTGCGCCACGAATGGGTGAGCCAGGTAGCGCGCCAGCTTGCAGGTAGAAAGTGCCCTGCGCAGCGACGATGGTGCCATCCTTCTTGGCACCAATCTTGACGGTGCTGAAGGAACCCGAAGTCGGGCCCGTGGCGCGCATCACTTCTTCGCGCGTCATCACCATCTTCACCGGGCGGCCGGATTTCTTGGCCAGCAGCAGCGCCACTGGTTCCAGATAAACAATTGTCTTGCCGCCAAAGCCGCCGCCGATTTCCGCCGGGATGGCGCGGATATCGCTTTGCGGCAGGCCAGTGAGGTAAGAACACATCGCGCGGACCATGAATTGGCCCTGGCTTGAACTCCACACCGTTGCCTTGCCGTCAGCCACACTCACCAGGCAGGCATGGGTTTCGATATAACCCTGATGCACAGGCGCGGTGCGGAAGCGGCGTTCGATAACGACATCGGCTTCAGCGAAACCCTTTTCAATATCACCAAGCTTGTGTTCCAGCTTGCCCGCGATATTGGAAGCCTTGCCATCGAACTTGATGAAATCATGCAGGATCGGCGCATCGGGCTTGATCGCGTCTTCCGCGTCAATCACCCATGGCAGAACCTCATATTCCACTTCGATCAGTTGCAGCGCCTCGGCCGCCACCTTTTCCGAAATCGCGGCAATGGCGGCAATCGGGTGGCCATGGAACAGCGCCTTTTCGCGCGCCATGATGTTGCGGCACATCCAGCGCATATCCTGAATGCCGAGCATCACGGATTTGTCGAGCGGGAAATCCACCAAATCCTTATGCGTCACCACGGCCTTCACGCCGGGATGCGCTTCCGCCTTGGCGGTATTGATGGAAATGATGCGCGCATGCGGATGTGGGCTGCGCAGCACCTTGCCCCAGATCATGCCGGGCATATTGGTATCGGCGGCATAGGCCGCGCGGCCCGTGACCTTTTCCGCACCATCGGGACGGATCGTGCTTTTGCCGATCCATTTGTTGGACATATCGTTCATCAGGCGGCCCCCCTCATTTCAGCGGCGGTTTCAAGCACGGCGCGCACAATCTTGTCGTAACCCGTGCAGCGGCACAGGTTGCCCGCCAGCCCGAAACGCACTTCGGTTTCAGTCGGGTTCGGGTTTTTTTCCAGCAGAGACTTTGCGGCAATCAAAACGCCTGGCGTGCAGATACCGCATTGCAGCGCTGCCATTTCCAGGAATTTGCGTTGCAGCGGGTGCAGATCACCGCCCTGCGACATGCCTTCAATGGTGCCGAGTGACTTGCCTTCGGATTCCACCGCCAGCATCAGGCAGGCGCAAATCAGGCGGCCATCCACGGTGATGGAACAGGCACCGCAATCGCCGGTGCCACAGCCTTCCTTGGCGCCGGTCAGGCCAAGCGGGCCGCGCAGCGCATCGAGCATACTGTCATGCACTTCACACAGGAACTCCATGGGTTCCCCGTTGATGGTGGTCGAAACATGCATCTTGGACATTGTTCAGCTCCGGCTGGCGCGTTCGGCGGCGATGGCAACAGCGCGCTTCAGGAGCACGCCGGCAACCTTGGTACGATAGACAATGGTGCCGCGCTTGTCATTGATGGGGCGGCAGGCAGCGCTGCAAGCGGCGGCAGCGGCGGCAACGGCGGCGGGTTCAAGCTTTGTGCCGATCAGCGCTTTGGCGGCTTCTTCCACCAGCATCACGGTCGGCGCCACGGCGCCAAGCCCAATGCGGGCTGCGGTGCAAACGCCATCCTTCATGGTCAGGCTGACACCGCAGCACACAACTGCGATATCCATTTCCGTGCGCGGGGTCATGCGCAGATAGGCATCGCCCGAACCAGCGGGGCGCGCTGGCAGGGTGAAGCTCACCAGGATTTCACCGGGGGCGAGATTCGTTTTGCCCGGGCCGGCCGGGAAGGCTTCGACCGGCATTTGCCGACGGCCTTTCGGGCCCTGCACCGTCACCACCGCACCGGCGGCGATCATGGCCGGCACGCTGTCACCGGCGGGGGAGCCATTGCAGAGATTGCCACCCGGGGAGGCGCGGCCCTGCACCTGCTTTGAGCCAATCAGGTTCACCGCTTCAAGCACACCTGGCCACACCGTGCCGAAGCGCGGATGATCCGCGAGCGAGGCTGCGGATACCGCCGCACCCACGGTAAAACTGCCATCGGCATTTTCCGTAATGCGCGTCATTTCGCCGATTTTCTTGATATCCACAATCAAACCGGGTGCCGCGACGCCGGCGCGCATCTGCACCAGCAAATCCGTCCCACCTGCCAGAATCCGCGCAGCCCCCTGTGCCGCAGCGAAGGCGCTGACCGCTTCATCAAGCGTCTGCGGCGCCAAATATCGAGTATCTGTCATGAGCGTTCCTATTGTCCTTGCCTTGCCTGTGACACCCCGGCTGAGGGGTTGCCTCTTCCTCAGGTAATTACATTGGGACAATGCTATAGTGGCGCGCAAGATCGGCATAGCCCCCGGCGGATATTCAGGCGCGATTCGCGCGTTTCGGGCTTTACCGTGCGGTTCATGCTACACGATGCTCGGCGTCGGGGAGGACAACATGACAAAGTATCTGTGGGGCCGCCGCGCGGCCCTGATCACCGGCGGGGCGCTTTTGGCGGTGCCGCGCCTGGCCAGCGCCGCCTGGCCAGAACGGCCTGTGCGCATCATTGTGGCCTTCCCGCCCGGCAGTTCTACCGATGTGGTGGCCCGCGCCTTGGCGATGAAGCTGGAAACCTTGCTGGGCCACGCAGTCCCGGTGGAAAACCGTGGCGGCGCCGGGGGCAATATCGGTACCCAGGCGGTGAAGGGCGCCACTGATGGCCATACGCTGCTGATGCACAGTACGGCTTTTTGTGTGAATCCATCGCTCTATCGCGCGGCGGGCTATGGGCTGGATGATTTCGCGACCATCGCCGTGGTGGCGACCGCGCCCAATGCGTTTTTCGTCCACCCTTCCGTGCCGGCGCGCAACCTGACCGAGCTGCTGGCCCATATGCGGGCCAATCCCGGCATGGCCTATGCCCATTCGGGAACCGGCACCACGCCGCATCTTGGGGCGGAATTGCTGTTCCGCACGCTGGCCAAGGTGGAAGCCACCCCAGTCGCCTTCGGCCCTGCCCAGGCGGCGACCGCGGTGCTTGCCAATCAGGCGCCGATCGGCAGCACCAGCCTGCCGCCCGCCTTGCCGCTGATCCGTGAAGGCCGGGTGCGCCCGATTGCGGTGGCGGGCGCCGCGCGTGACCCGACGCTGCCCGATGTGCCGACCGTGGCCGAACAGGGCTTTCCGGGCTTTGCCGCTTCCACATGGTTCGGGCTTTTCGCCCCGGCGCGGCAATCTTCCGAGGCTTTGGCGCGGCTTGCCAGCGAAGTGCCGCGCGCGATGGCCGACACAGAATTGAAAGCGCGGCTGGCCACGCTTTCGCTGACTGATCCTGGGCTTGCGGGTGCGGCGGCGGCGGGTTTTGTGCGTCGGGAGGCGCAGATCTGGGCCGATGTGGTGCGTAGTTCCGGCGCCACGGCGGATTGATCATTTAATTGGTGAGGCCGAAATCGTTCAGTATCGGCAGTCGCGTCTTCGCGCGGATTTTATGTTGACGTTTTTCACTGTTTTCACGCTGCCTTGACGGCATTTG
>JBILPX010000152.1:0-7323 GCA_044373565.1 Roseomonas sp. | reverse complement strand
AATTAATATGAATCACACAGCACAAGGCAAGCGAGAATTTCAGCAAAACTTCGAGTCAAAATGAAGCTTAAGGGAATTTTCTTAATTTATCACTTTAATATTAACAACTAACTGATTCTATGGAATCATCATTAAATTACCCAACAAGAAAATCACCAGAAACAAAAAATACAACTATAACGCGAATTACATCTTGTTAGCATCAAATGTATCTATTTTGTTCTTGTGGCGCAAGCCATTACCCAGCCCCCAGCGAGATTTTCCATCTCGCTTTTCTCCCTGTAAGACTGAAGCTGTCAGACAGCCAGTGCCTATAATGAAGGCTCGCACCCCTTCCAGCCCTTAAAGGACCAGCACACCCATGACCATCACCCGCCTTGCCCCTGAAGAACGCCTCTCCGGCGCCGTGATTGGCGGTGGGCTGATCTGGCTGGCCGGCCAAGTGGCCGATGACACCAGCCTGGATGCAGAAGGCCAAACCGCCGATATCCTGAAACAGATTGACGCCCTGCTGGCCCAGGCCGGCACAGATAAGCGCGCTTTGCTCTCCGCCACCGTCATCCTGGCCGATATCCGCGAAGCGCCGGCCATGAACCGTGCCTGGGATCGCTGGCTGGACCATGCCCATAAGCCAGCCCGCATGACAATTGAGGCCGCGCTGGTGGACCCCGCCTGGAAGGTGGAGATCACCGGCGTCGCATTGGCGCCGTGACCCTTCCCCCTCGCCGGCCGAATGGCTGGCTGCGCGCAGCGCTGGCGACACTCGGCTTCGGGCTATTGGTGGCGGGCGGGATTGCCGATCACGGCGGGGTGTTGCCGCTGCTTGTGATCGGCATCGCCGCGACGGCCATCGGCTTCTTCTATTTGCTCTTTCCGCAGGGCATGCATTTCGCCTTCGGCGCCAGCGCGGGGCTTGCGGTTTATGCCTGCCTTTTCGTGGTGATTGGCCGCGCGGCCTTCCCCGAAGCGCCGGCCCTTGCCCATGCGATGGCCTTTCTGCTGCCGGTCTTTGCCTTTCTGGGGTCGGTCTGGGTGCGGCGGGATGTTCTTCGCCGTGCCGCTGAGGCCGATGCGCCCTTTGATCACGGCCATTTGCCACGCATGGCGCGCTGGCTCATTCCGGTTTGGGTGGTGGGCGGCTTCAGCCTTTCCTTGCCACTCAATCGGCTTACCCCCTTTGACCAGGGCTTGGCGTTGCTCGCCGCCATGGGGGCCATTGCCGCCATTGTCGCGGTATCCGTCCGACCTGTCGTACTGCTGCTGAGTGATCTGACCCTGATCACCGAGGAGCTTTCGGGCCGGCTTCGGCGCATCACCGTACCGGTAATGGCCTTCCTCACGCTTTACAGCCTGCTGGTGATTTCCTTTGCCTGTTTCTATCGCATCGCCGATGGGCTTTCGCGCATGCCGCTATTTCACGGCCAGGGCGGCCCGATCAGGCTCAGTTTCCAGGATGCGCTCTATTTCAGCCTGGTCACGCAAGCGACGGTCGGCTTTGGCGACCTCACGCCGCATGATCATGGCATCAGGCTGCTGACCGGTGTGCAGGTCCTGGCGGGGCAGATCCTGTTGCTATTCGGTTTTGCCGAGATCATGCGCAGCCGCCGCGTGCGCATGACGCAGCGCGACGAAAAACGCCCCGACCCCGCCGGGGATTAAGCATTTTCAAGCCAAGTGGCTTTACTTGGCGACTCGGAAAATGCGACCCAAAAACAGAAAGATGTTCAAGCCAAGTGGCTTCACTTGGCAACTCGAAAAATGCGACAAAACAGAGAAGCTGGCGCATGGCGGATGAACGGATGTGAATCCGCCACGCTCCAGGCGTGTTTCCGCCGTAATTCTGATATGTGATGGAAGCCGTTGAAGCAGGATATGCGCGCATGGTGACGCCAGCCTATTGGCAAGGAAAACGGGTTCTGGTGACTGGGGGGGCGGGCTTTCTTGGCTCCAACCTATGTCACGCCTTGGCCGGCATGGGGGCGCGTGTCACGGCGCTTGATACCATGGCACCCGATGGCGGTGCGTCCCCCCGCAATCTGGAAGGGGCCGGGGTTTTGCTGGTGCGCGGCGATATCCGCGACACGGAATTGCATTCGCTCTGTGAAGGTATTGATGTGCTCTTCAATATGGCGGCGCAAACCAGCCATATGGGCGGGCAGAAGGACCCCGTTGCCGATATCGCCATCAACGCCGTTGCCCAGGTGCGCCTGATTGGCGTGATGCGTGAAGCCGCGCCAAAGGCAATTGTGGTGCATGCCTCCACTCGGCAATTCTATGGCCGGCCGCGCAGCCTGCCCGTGGATGAACTCCATCCGGTGAACCCGCCCGATGCCAATGGCGTTTCCAAATGGGCGGGCGAGCAATATTGGCTTTTGGAAAACCGAGTGCTGCATCGCCCAGTGGTGTCGCTCCGGCTGACCAATTGCTACGGGCCGCGGCTGCGCATTCGTGATGCGCGCCAGACCTTTTTGGGCATTTGGATTCGCCGTGCGCTGGAAAATGAGGCTTTTGAAGTCTGGGGGGGCGCGCAGCTGCGTGACCTGACCTATGTGGATGATGTCACCAGCGCCTTTCTGATGGCGGCCGAACAAGCGGCAAACCCCGGCGTGGGCGGCCAAGTCTTCAATATCGGCGGCAGCCCGCCCATTTCCCTGCTTGATCTGGCCGCCAAGCTGATCAACGCCAATGGCGGCCAGGGCAGCTATGAATTGCGCGAATTCCCTGCCGATCGGGCGCCGATTGATATCGGCTCCTACGCGGCAGATGATCGCGCCTTCCGTTCCGCGACCGGCTGGGTGCCGGCGATTGACCTGGATAAGGGGCTGAAGCTGTCCCTTGACTGGTATCGCCAGCGCCTTGCCGATTATTTGTGACCCTGAAGCGAAAGAACGCAAAATGAATGCGCCCGTCATCACCATGATCCCCCAGGCCGATCCCGGCGCCGGGTATCGCGCCCAAAAGGCCGAAATTGACGCAGCAGTCGCGCGCGCACTCGCCAGCGGCTGGTATATCCTTGGCAAGGAAGGCGCGGCGTTTGAGGAAGAATACGCGGCCTGGCTTGGCACGCGGCGCGCAATTGGCTGCGCCAATGGCACGGATGCGCTGGCGCTGATCTTGCGCGGGCTTGGCATTGGCCCGGGGATGAGTGTCGCAACCGTGTCCCACACGGCGGTTGCCACCGTGTCCGCAATTGAAATGGTTGGCGCAACGCCGCTGCTGCTGGATATTGACCCCGACACCTACACCATGGATCCAGATGAATTGCTGAGCGTGATGGACCACCCACCGCCCGGCCTGCCGCCTTTGCGCGCCGTGATCCCGGTGCATATTTATGGCCAGGCCAGCGATCTGGAACCGATGCTGGCGGCAACCAGCGCAGCGGGGATCCCGTTGATTGAGGATTGCGCGCAATGCCATGGCGCGACGCTGAATGGTGCGAAGCTCGGCACACTCGGCACTGCATCGGCTTTCAGCCTTTACCCCACCAAGAATCTCGGCGCTTTGGGTGATGGTGGCGTGTTGGCCACGAATGACGAAGCGCTGGCGGATCGCATCGCGGCCATCCGGCAATATGGCTGGAAGGAACGCTACATCAGCGACATGGTAGGCGTGAATTCGCGGCTGGATGAAATGCAGGCGGCGATTTTGCGCGTGAAGCTGACCGCGCTTGATGCCGGCAATGAACGCCGCCGCGCCATTGCGGCCGCCTATGACGCCGCGCTGGCTGGTGGCCCCTATGCACCGCCGCAACGCCGCGCGGGCACGGAGCATGTCTTCCATCAATATGTGTTGCGCGTGCCAGATCGTGTCGCGGTGCAGGCGAAGCTGAAGGAACAAGGCATTGGCACGGGAATTCACTACCCGGTGCCGGTGCATTTGCAGCCCGCCTATCAGGGCCGCGTGCCGCTAGGCCCCGCAGGCTGCGCCGAGACCGCGGACGCCGCGCAGGAGGTGATGAGCCTGCCCATGTATCCCGAATTGACCGATGCGCAGGTGGAACGCGTTTGTGTTGGGTTGCGGAGCTTACAAGGCTGAACACTATAGTGACCTTGGGGCGGGTTTGCCTCGTCACGGTCGCCTATAACAGCGCTGCCGCCTTGCGGGGGATGCTGGGAAGCGTCCCGCCTGACCTTGCTGTGATAGTGGTGGATAATGCCAGCCGCGATGACAGTGCTGCGGTGGCGGAAGCTTCCGGCGCGCGCGTGATCCGCAACGCGGCCAATCTTGGCTTTGGGGCGGGCTGCAATATCGGCATGGATGCGGCAGAGACCGAATTCGTGCTGCTTGCCAATCCCGATACGCGGCTGGATGTGGCAGCGATTGCGCGGCTTGTCGCCGCCGCCGATGCCTTTCCCGATGCGGCCATTCTGGCGCCCACGCTTTGCGATGAACGCGGTGAGCGTGTGCGGTCCTGGGATGTGGAGCAGTTGCATCGGCGATTGCTGGCACGCAAACGTGGCGCCGAGCCATGGCCGGAGGGGCCGCTTTGTGCGGAATTCCTCTCCGGCGCTTGCATGTTGCTGCGGGCGTCGGATGCGCTGCGCTTCGATGAAGATTTCTTTTTGTTCTATGAGGATGACGTGATTTGCGCCGCCGCCCGCGCCAAGGGGCGCGCCCTTGTATTGGTGCCGGATGCGGTGATGCACCATGCTGGCGGCGGTTCTTCCGCGCCATCGCAAGCGCTTTCTGCCTTCAAGGCGCGGCATCTGGCCTGGAGCCGGCTGCATTACATGGCGCTGATGCGGGGTAGCGCGGCGGCGTGGCGCGAAGCCTGGGCGCGGGTGGGGCACCATGCGGGTAAGGCATTCGGCCACGCGCTGACGCTGCGGTTTGAAAAGCTGCGGGCTGATCTGGCGGGGCTTGGCGGGACGCTCGCTTGGATGCGCGGGCGCCGCGCCTGATTGGGTTATGCCCCCAGCATCTTCCGCGCGACAATAAGCCTCATGATTTCATTCGTGCCTTCCAAAATCCGATGGACGCGCAAATCCCGCACAATTTTTTCAATGCCGTATTCAGCCAAATAACCATAACCGCCCAGTAATTGGAGCGCATCATCCGCGACGCGTGATGCGGTATCCGTCACGAAACGCTTGGCCATGGCGCAGAACATGGTGGCATCGGGCGCCTTGGCGTCAAGCTTGGCGCAAGCGCGCCATAACAGCGCGCGCGCCGCTTCCAATTCAATGCGCATATCGGCCAGCTTGAATTGCGTATTCTGGAAATCACTGATCGCCTTGCCGAAGGCGCGGCGTTCCTGCGTGTAGCGCAGCGCGATATCCAAAGCCGCTTCCGCGCCACCCAGCGAACAGGCAGCGATATTCAAGCGCCCGCCATCCAGCCCCGCCATGGCAAAGCGAAACCCCAGCCCTTCCGCGCCCAGCAAGGCATCCGCGCTCACACGCGCATCTTCGAAAATCACCTGACGCGTTGGCTGCGCGTTCCAGCCCATTTTGCGTTCATTGGCGCCGAAGGAAAGCCCGGGCGTTTCCTTCGGGATCAGCAGCGCGGAAATGCCATCCGGGCCGTCACCACCCGTGCGCAGCATGGTCAAATAAAGATCAGATGCCCCAGCGCCCGAGATGAATTGCTTGGTGCCATTCAAGACATAGCCCTGATTATCGCGCGTTGCGCGCGCCTTCAGCGCGGCGGCATCGCTGCCGGAACCAGGTTCCGTCAGGCAATAGGATGCAATCGCTTCCATCGTGATCAGCTTCGGCAACCAGGCACTGCGCTGCGCATCATTGCCGAAGCGGTCAATCATCCAGGCGACCATGTTGTGGATGGACATGAAGGCGCTAATGGTGGGGCAGCCCGTGGCGAGTGCTTCAAAAACCACCGCGGCATCCAGGCGCGTGAGGCCCGCACCGCCGGAGTCTTCCCGCACATAAAGTGCCGCCATGCCAAGCGCTGCCGCTTCACGCATTTCCGCCACCGGGAAATGCTGATCCTTGTCCCATTGCAGGGCTTTGGGCGCCAGCACGTCACGGGCGAAATCTCGCGCTACTGATTGCAGCGCGCGAGTTTCTTCCGGCAGGTCAAAGGCAACAGCGCTCATGCTGAGATGCCCTTGGCGATATCGGCCATACGAGCGCGCGTGGCAGCAAGGTTGCGCGCCTTCACATGGCCGAAACCCTTGATGCCGGCGGCGGCTTCTGCCCATTCACAGATCGCGCCATGGGTTGCGGGCGAGAGTTTGGACAGCAGCGCTTCAAGGCCCGCGCGATACTCGCCCGGCAGCGCGCGTTCTTCGCGCCTTTCGGTGCTGCGCGCGAAGGGATCAAGCCAAGTGCCGCGCAGGAGTTTGCCATGGCGTAGCAAGCCCATCGCCTTCAGCATCCAGGGGCCAAATTCCTGTTTCACGGGCAGGCCCGTATCCGGGTTCAGCTTGGTCAGGATCGGCGGGGCCAGATGCATCTCAATGCGCTGCGTGCCCGTAAAACCCTGTGTCAGCATGCTGCGCCATTCCGGCAGGCTATGCAGCCGCGCGACTTCATATTCATCCTTATAGGCCATGAGGCGATAAAACTGCCGCGCCACGGCGCGTGAGAGCCGTTCTTCGCCAGGAAGCGCTGTTGTTTCCGCCGCGCGGATGCGTACCACAAAATCCTGATAGCGCCGCGCATAACGCCTAGATTGATAGGCTTTCAAATCTTCGCTGAAGCGCGCGATCATCTCATCCAAGGTTTCCGGCCCGCGCGGTGCTTCGGGGGTTTCCGTCGCGGCGATGCGCCCTAGCGCGAAGGCGCCCTTGTTGCGCTCCACCGCCGCACCATTCAATTCAATGGCGCGCAGGATTGCCTCGGCTGATAGCGGCACCAGCCCACGCTGCCAGGCGAAGCCCAGCATGAAGGGGTTGAGGTAGATCGCATCGCCCAAATCACGCTCAACACGCGAAAGCGCCGGAATAGTGAGCGCTTCACGGCAAGCGGCGCCCAGGCTTTGCAGCATGGCGCTGTTATCGTAGTGCGTTTCAGTATCCTTCACGAATTGCGCGGTGGGCGAGAGATCCGCATTCACAATCGCCATGCTGCGCGCGGGGCCAAGCAAGGGCCGCGCAGTGCGGCCATGCGCCACCACCATATCGGCGGCCAGCAGCAAATCGGCTTCACCGGCGGCGATGCGCGCTCCCGATAATTGATCGGCCGCGGCACCCACCGGGCCAATGCGCAACTGCGCATAAACCCCGCCACCTTTTTGCGCGAGGCCCAAGAAATCCAGCGTGCGCACGGGCCGGCCTTCCAGATGCGCGGCCTGCGCGAGGATCGCCGCCATGGAGGAAACCCCCTGCCCGCCAACACCAGCGATCAGCAGATTCCACGCCTC
>JBILPX010000153.1:0-7323 GCA_044373565.1 Roseomonas sp. | reverse complement strand
ATCTTCGCCGGAGCATTTCAACGTATCATACATTATTACTAATAAAATATTTATATCTGGCGCTGCTGAGGAAGCACCAACGGCGAAGGTTGCGGAGGCATTCCGATGAGTGGCTACGCCCTGCCGATAGGTACGGATGGCAATGATTTCCTCTCCGCCCCAGGCATCACGGATGACAGTCTTTTTGGCCAGGCAGCGAATGATACACTGCTTGGCTTTGGCGGTGTAGATCAGCTTTCAGGTGGCGCGGGAAACGACTACCTCGATGGCGGCGATCTGGCCGATGTCCTGCAAGGTGATGCGGGTGATGACACGCTGCTTGGCGGCAACGGCCTAGATTTTCTTTTTGCCGATAGCCCAACCGACACCACCGGCGACAATGCCGCTTCACGCAATCTGTTGCGCGGAGAAGCGGGGGATGATGTTCTGCTCGGCGCACTTGGGCGTGACACGCTTGATGGTGGCGATGGCCAGGATGTCTTGAGCGGCGGCGGCGGCGCGGATTGGCTGCTTGGCGGCAATGATGCCGATAGTTTCCTGATTGATTTTTCGATAGATTCCTCTTTCACCAGTAATTTCCTGGCCGCAGATACTATCGCCGATTTCTCCCGCACGCAGGGGGATGCCATTTCCTTCGGCCTCAGCAATGGTGTGCTGCAGGGGGCCTTGGGACCGGCACCGCTAATCTGGCGCGGCGCATTGCAGACCAGTGGCGGGCCTCTTCCAGGGCTTGCGCTGCCCGGCGCTGAGTTGGGCTTGGGCTATCTGCAAGCCTGGTACATTCCGGCAGCAAGCACGGATACAATGCCGGGCGGATGGATCACCATTGATCTCGACCAGGACGATATACTTGGCACCTCTGATCTTTTGATCCGCCTGGTGACATCAACATTTGCGCCAGAAAGCATCTATTCCTGGGTGGCTGCGGGCAGCTTCGCCGGCATGGCCGGCACGGCGAATGACGATGCCATTTCGGCTATTTTATCGGGGTCAAGATTATTCGGCCTGGGCGGCGCAGACCTGCTGCTTGGTGAGGCCGCCGCAGATTGGCTCTCTGGCGGTGCTGGCGCTGACACGCTTGCCGGTCTTGGCGCCGCGGATCAGCTTTGGGGCGGTGCCGGGGATGATTGGCTATATGGCGGAAATGGCGATGATGCCCTTTACGCCGATGGTCCGACACTTGATGACGTGGATGCTCCGGACGCAGCAAATCTGCTGGATGGCGATGCCGGGAATGATTCCCTCTTTGGCGGGGCTGGTTTGGATCGGCTGCTGGGCGGCAATGATGCCGATTTCCTTTATGGCTCCGATGGCGCAGATGTGTTGGATGGTGGCGCGGGGAATGACTGGCTGATCGGCGGCGATGGTGGTGATAGCCTGGTCGGCGGCACTGGGACCGACACGCTTGATGGCGGCAGCGGCGATGATCGCCTTCTGCTACAAGACGCCACGGATTGGCTGGATGGTGGTGATGGGTATGACTGGCTCATCCTCTCCACCGGGCTTTCCATTGATCTCGGGCTGACCGAAAATCAGGTCGCTAATGGCGCCTGGATTGCAGGTTTTGAAGCCGTGGATGCCAGGAATGGCAGCGCCGCCATGACGATACTTGGCGGCTATGACGCGAATTATATTTTTGGCGGTTCGGGCAGCGATAGCCTGACCGGCAATGACGGCGATGATTATCTGCAAGGCGGCGCGGGCAACGACACACTGGCCGGCGGCCTTGGGCAGAATATTCTAGAAGCTGGGCCCGGCAATGATGTCTTCCTGGTGGAAAGTACGGATGACCTGCTGGTGGAAAATGCCGGGCAAGGTGTCGATACCGTCTACGCCAGCATTGACTTCTATCTGCCTTCCGAAATCGAGACGCTTGTCCTTTCATCCAGCGTTTCCGCGCTACGAGGTATCGGGAATGAGGGAGATAACCTGCTGTTCGGTAATGCGCTGAGCAATGAGCTTTCAGGTGGGGGGGGCAATGACACCATCCAGGGCGCGGCGGGTGATGACACGCTCCAAGGCGATGCCGGGGATGATCAACTGATCGGCGGCGAGGGGACGGGAGATTTGGTCAGCTATGCCAGCTTGTCCGAATTCGGCCAAAACGTCGTGGTCAACCTGACCAGTTCGTGGGCGACGGGCGCCGCAGGCAGCGATTTCTTGCAAGGTATCGAGCATGTGCTGACCGGGGCCGGTGATGACCAGCTTTTTGGCAATGCCGCCGCGAACTACCTCTCAGCCGGATCGGGTCGGGATGTGCTGCGGGGCGAAGCCGGCGCTGACACGCTGGATGGCGGCGAAGGGGATGACACGCTCTATGGCGGCGAAGGTGCCGATTTCATGGCCGGCGGCACCGGCGATGACCTCTATTTCTACATCGACTCGCAAGACCAGGTCATTGAAGTCTCCGGCGATGGCCAGGATACCATTATCACCTCGGCCAATGTCACCATGGCGGCCGATGTTGAGGTGCTGCTCATTGCCGATGGCGTAAGTGGCCTTACCCTTATTGCCGGGCCAAACGGGGGAATGATGGTCGGCAATGGTCTCAGCCAAAACTTCCAGGGTGGCACGGGGGATGACGTGATCCTTGCAGGCGGCGGGAGTCTCGCCGATATACTGGACCTCTTTAACAATTGGCTCTAGCCCTGCGGGCTTGGGTCTAGGAAGGCTGGTCAGTGATGGAAAAGGCGACGCTTGGCGGCGGGTGTTTCTGGTGCCTGGAGGCCGTGTTCCTCGACATGAATGGCATTGCCGCGGCGACTTCCGGCTATTCAGGTGGGCATGTTGCTAATCCTTCCTATGAGGAGGTTTGCGCCAAACGCACCGGCCATGCCGAGGTTGTGCAGGTGAACTATGACCCTGCCATTGTGTCCTTTCCGGACCTGCTGAGGGTCTTTTTTGCCATCCATGACCCCACCACCAAGGACCGGCAAGGCGCCGATGTAGGGCCGCAATACCGCAGCATCATCCTGACGCATGACGCCACGCAGGACACCGTCGCGCGGGAAGTCATTGCGGAACTCACCGCGGCGCGGCTTTGGGGCAACCCGATCGTGACCGAAATTGTGCCGCTGACCCAATTCTGGCCCGCTGAACCCGAGCATCACAATTACTTCGCGCGCAACCCCTGGTCGGGCTACTGCCAAGCAGTTGTGGCACCCAAAGTCGTGAAATTCCGGAAAACTTTTGCCGACTTGCTGAAATCCAATAAGGGGGCATGAGGGGCATGGCGTTTTTTAAGCAAAATAAGCCACAAGATGAGGTCTTTCCTATCCAGAAGACCGAAAGCGAATGGCGCGCGGCCCTTTCCCCCGACGCATTTCGCGTGTTACGCCAGCACGGCACCGAAAGGCCCGGAACATCGGCGCTGAATGCGGAAAAGCGGGCCGGGCGCTTCCTTTGTGGCGGCTGCGGCACCCCACTTTTTGATGCGACGACAAAGTATGAAAGCGGCACGGGTTGGCCTTCCTTCTATGCCCCTTTGGAAGGCGCCGTGGCCACCCATGTTGATCGTTCGCTTTTTATGGTGCGGACAGAAGTGCATTGCGCCCAGTGCGGCGGCCATCTTGGCCATGCCTTTCCCGATGGGCCGCCGCCCACGGGCCAGCGCTATTGCATGAACGGCATCGCCATGACCTTTGAACCTGCGGCCGCATCGTGATCCGTTCATTGCTTGGGCTTGGCCTGGGATTGCTCGCCCTATGCGCCCCGGCGCGGGCCGATCTTGTCTATGTGCTGAATTCCACCGACCCCAGCATCGTCAAGATTGATTCCAAAACTGGTGAGGAAGTCCGGCGGATCGAAGGCCTGCGCGAAGTGCATCATCTGGTGCTGTCGCCGGATGGCAAGGAATTGCTGATCGCGGATTCCGCCGGCAATGAAATCCTATTTGTTGAACCGGCAACCGGTACCGTCCTGCGCCGCGAACGCATTTCCAACCCCTATCACCTGGATTTCACACCCGATGGCCGATTGCTGGTGATTGCAAGCCTCAGGCGCGGTCAGGTGGATATCTACGACGCAAATGGCCCGCGGCTTTTGGATCGCCTGCGGGTTGGCAATAAGCCTTCCCATATCGCCTTCAGCCCTGATTCGCGCTTTGCCTTCATCACCATCCAAGGTGACGGCACCGTGATCGCCATTGACTTGCAAACGCGGCGTGTTGTTTGGCAAATGCCAGTCGGCCCTGAACCAGCCGGCATCATTTGGCATCGCGACCGGTTGATTGTCGGCATTATGGGCCGCGATCATTTCGCTGTCCTGAACCCAGCAACCCAGAAGGTGGAAAGCACCATCCGGGTCGGCCGTGGCGCGCATACGGTTTTCGCCTCCCCCGATGGCAAAACGCTTTGGGCCACAAGCCGTGTGCAAAGCCGCATTGCGGAAATTGATCCCGCCACGCTTGAAGTGCGCCGCATTCATGAAGTGCCGGGCGGGCCGGATTGCATCGCCTTCGCCCCGGATGGCGCGGTTTGGACAACCCTCCGCTGGGCGGGCCGCATTGCGCGGCTAGACCCAAAGACGGGCGATGTTTCGACCATTCGTGTTGGCCGCAGCCCGCATGGCATTTTCGTGCAACCGAGCGCGGCCCAATGATCAAGGGCTGGCGTAAGGCTCTGCTGGCTTTGGCCACAATCTTTGCGCTTTCGGCCTCGCCGGCCTTGGCTCAAACAACGGCCGCCTGCCCTGCCGGGACGCTTTACCTCACCATTGATACGGGCTGGGGGCGGGAGGCGGATAAGATCGCCGAAATCCTCCGCCGTCGCGGTATTCGCGCCACCCTGTTTGTCGCTCATGAGCCAACCCATCGCGGCGACCACAGCCTTGACCCTGCCTGGGCGGCATTCTGGCGCGCCCGCGCTGCCGAAGGCCATGTCTTCGCAAGCCATACTGATCGGCATTGGTATTTCCGCGGCGACCCCAGGCCGGGCGAGGTGCGCTATGTCGCGCGCGGCGGCGGTGGTGAGGCGCGGCTGGATCAGGACGCCATGTGCCGAGAGCTGGCAGCGCCGATCGAACGGCTGCGCGCCGCGGTGCCGCAAGCCGTGGTTCTGCCTCTCTGGCGTGCTCCAGGGGGCATCACCACGCCGAATACGCTGCGCCTTGCAGAGGCGTGCGGGCTGCGCCACCAGGGCTGGACCAAAGGCGGCTTTCTGGGTGATGAACTGAATAGCGACACGCATCCCAATGCGGCGCTGCGCGATCAGGCGCTGAGGAACATCCGCGATGGAGAGGTCTTGGTCATGCATTGGGGTGTCCGCAGCCGAAAGGACCCCTATGCCAATGTGCTGGAAGATGTGCTGGCGGGGCTGCAGGCCAAGGGGTTCTGCTTTGCGCCACTGACCGCAGAAGGCAGGCACTAAGCCATGATTAACACCTTGGATGATCTGCATACCCGATTGACAGGCTGGATTTTCGAAACCCTGTTGCAGCCGGTGCTCTACGCCACCGATCTGATGAACATCGCCGATGAAATACTGGAATGGGTGGATTTCTCCTTGTTCAGTATTTTTGGCATGTTGGTGATCTATGCGGTCTGCCGGCCGCTGGAGGCATGGCGCCCAGTGGAACCGGTGACTGATCGGCGCGCCATCCGGACCGATATAATCTATACGCTGCTCGCCCAGCTTGGGATTTTTCCGCTGCTCGCCTTCATTTTCCTGGCCGCCATCCAAAGCCAATTGGAAGGGCTGCTTGCGGATACGGGCTTTGTCGCGCCGACGCTGGAAACCTTCTTTCCGGTCCTGCGCGAAGCGCCGCTGATCACTTTCTTCCTTTATGTTTTGATTCTGGATTTTGGTGAGTATTGGCGCCATCGGCTGCAACACAGCATCGGCTGGTGGTGGGCGCTGCATTCGATTCATCACGCTCAGCGGCAAATGACCTTCTGGACCGATGATCGCAACCACATCCTGGATGAGGCGATTGCGGCACTTTGGTTCGGCACCATCGCTTTGCTGATTGGCGTGACGCCGGCGCAATTCCCGCTACTGCTGCTGTTGATGCGGCTGGTGGAGGCCTTCTCCCACGGCAATATCCGGCTTTCCTTTGGCGGTATCGGTGAACGCTTGGTGGTCTCCCCTCGCTATCACCGCCTGCATCATGGCGTTCTTTCCACGGCGGAACATGGCAAGAATTACGCGGTGCTATTCCCCGTTTGGGATTGGCTGTTCGGCACGGCGGATTTCAGCCGCAAGGTCTATCCGCGGACTGGCGATCCGCATGGGCCAGAATTGATCGCCACAGGCGGTTGGTTGGCCCAGCAATGGATGGGCTTCAAGCGCATGTTTGGGTTCCAGGGAAGAACCTAAAATCGAGAAAACAGGCCGTCACGGCCGACCATTATGATCAACCCCTGCAGATCAGACGCTTACCTCTGCGCCGACTATCCTTGCCTGAAAAATGGCCTCCAGATGCTCCAAAGCGACGTCGGTTTCCGCAATCAGGCGCTCTAGTGCTGCAGCGCTTTGTACATGGAAAACACTGCTGTCGCGTGGCTGTAATTTCTGGAACTCAGTCAATTGCGCGCAAAGGCTCAGCGCACCAAGTGTTCGCGCCGCCCCAAGCAAGCGATGCGCATTCTGCGCAATTATATAGGGACGCGGAAATTCATGGGCCAATTCAGCCGCAAACTGGTCGCGTATGGTCTGCATTTCAACGATGAATTCACGTACAACAACGGCGGCTGCTCCCTTCAATTCGCTCTTGAGCAATTCAAGCACCCGCGTATCTACCGTGACCTTGTCCGGCGGTGATGTCTGAACAGCGCTGGCTTCAGGATCTGGGTACGGGTTTTGCAGTTCGGCAAGCGCCTTAGCAAGCGTTTCGCGGCTTAATGGCTTGCCGATATGTCCGTTCATGCCGGCATCATGCGCCGCCGCTATCTGTTCTGGCATAACCGAAGCCGTAAGCGCGAAAATCGGTATCTGACCAAGTGGCGCTGGCATGGAGCGCATAGTGCGCGCGGTCTCAAAACCATCCATTTTCGGCATCTGCAAGTCCATCAAGACCAGGTCGAAATGCTCCGCCGGCAGCCTTTCAAGCGCCTCACTGCCGTTGGCCGCAAAACTGACCGCATGGCCCATATTCGCCAATAGGGCCCCTGCCACATCTCGATTGACCTTGACGTCATCAACAACAAGTATGCGAAGCTCTCGAAAATTGCTGGGCCTTGGTGGGGCACGCCTTGGCTCTTCCTGTACAACCTCCTGCACTTCCGCGAGCACAAGGGGGATTTCGATCCAGAATGTGGAACCGGCACCAGAGTTACTTTGGCAGCCAATCTCACCATCCATCTGTTTGACCAATCGCGAAGTGATG
>JBILPX010000151.1:0-7328 GCA_044373565.1 Roseomonas sp. | reverse complement strand
TGGCATGCACCGGGCGGCGTTTCCAATGAGCGTTTCAAGGCGACGGCTTATGTGCTTGGGCGGCAGTTGCGATCTGATGGCGTGCGGATTTCGTTGTTCCGTCAGGTACGAGGGCCGGGTGGTTGGGTAGATGCGCCGATCAGCACTGCGACGGCGGCTGAATTGGAAGACAAGGTGCTGACCCGCGCGCGCGAATTGCGAAGCCAATCGGCAGGGCGCTGAGCGCCTTGGGCGTATTGCGGGACTGACTTAGTGCGTCCCGTTCGCGTTCCTTCGCCGGAAACACACTGGTCTGGCGCTGGTTCTATTGGAACCGCGTTGCGGTTCCAATAGAACCAACATAAACTACCAGAGAAACTTTTTCGATCGTGTTTTCCGAGCCGCCAAGTGATTCCACTTGGCTGAAACATGGTCTGGCTTCTTCAATCCCCAACAATGTTCATGCTGTTGACAGGGATGTTAACAATTCCAGCAACATTAAGCGTAACCGGTGTCGCAAGCGGTGCCCAGAGCAGGGAATTGCCTGCGGCTTGCGCGTCAAATACGCCGATATGCGTCAACGTGCCGGGCGCGGTTGTGAAGCTGAAGCGCACCTGGGAAATATTATATTGCATTCCTGTTCCAAAAAAGGTGACTGGCTGGCGAGCATAACCGGTGCCCGTCGGCTCTCCCGAAACGCCGCTGGCGTCGGAACCGCCGGTGCCAAGGGCGATGAAGACCGCGGAAGGCAGGGCCGGGCGGCGTCCAACCACGGAGCGGCCAAGCAAATTCTTGGCGTAGTCGGTCAAGGAGGTCATGCGATTTTTCCTATAGGTATTTGTTGCGATATGCGCCTGAACCGCGATTGCGGAGCTTCATTCACGCGGATCAGGCGCCAGAGATGAGCAAGAAGATCAGGCAACAACCGCGCCATCGGGCCAGCGCCAGCTTGTGCCATCGCTAATCGCGAAGCGCTTATTGGCCGTCCCATCCGCGACATAAATCATGCAGCGCGGATAGGACGCCGCGGGCGGCAGCGTGGCCACGGTATAGGATGGCAATTGCAGCGGTGAACCCGCCTGCACCGCACCAGAACCCTTGCCAAGCAGCAGCAAATTGACGTTGGTGTCGGTGCCTTGGGCCGTGACTTGTGGCGGCGTGCCAGCGCCAGCGCCATTGATGCGCACGAAATTGACTGGTGTTGCCACCGCATTGACTTCAAGCGCGATATTGCCACGGCTGTTCAGCCGTATCGGTGCAAAATTCTTGGCCGAAAGGGCAAGCGGGATATTCGCGTCCGTACCCGTTGCCGCAAGGCTTGGTGTGCCGCCCGCGGCGCTTCCCGAAACGGTCACCTGATTGACAGTGCCGGCCGGCGTGATGATGGCCAAGGCGTGGGCACCAGGCGCGCCCCCCATCGATATATTGCCCGATGCAATCCGCATTTGTTCGGCGCCACCGGCGGAAACCGCTATCGTGGCAGTGCCCGGTTGAAATAACCCGGTATCTTGAGAGCCAACCATTGAGCCCGGCCGATCAACACGGCCCGCCGGGGCGGCGGAAGCCACGAAACCATTTGTGCTGGCATTGACCAGAGGGCCGTTATTGCCATTGCCAAGCAGCGGCGGTGTTCCAAGGTAGATTTGATTGGGTGTGCCGGTCACTACATTGGCAAGATGAATCGCTGCCGAACCGTCATTCAGGCGATTGTAGTATTCGGCGCGGAAGGCGAAGATATCCAAACGGTTATTGCTGCCATTAACACGAATGGCGTTGCTTTCGGTATCATCAACGCGCAAGTTTCCAATCTGCACGCGCACATTACTGGCATCAATCTGGATCCCGGCGGCGCCAGGCAAAGGTATTGATGCGCCGGCGTTGATGACTTCCCCTTGGGTCGTGATGTTGGCAATGCGGCCTTCCACATCATTACCATCAATCCAAACGCCGTATCGCGAAAAATCCGCATAGATATTGCTGCCGTAAAACTTGGTCGTAACGCCGGAAGCAGAGGAGCTGAAGCGCAATGTGGAGCGCGCGCCCAGGACAAAGATATCATCCAGGAAAACGCCATCCACCCTTCGGAACACTAGCGCATCCTGGTTGTTCTGCTGCCAGGTGAGGATATTGGTATCATTGGTCTGGAAGGTCCAGAAATGCACATGTTCCAACCGGCAGATATCGTAACACCGATCAACCTCAACTCCGCGGGTGAAGACCTGTCCGCGCAGGCGCTTGATGCTCATGCGGCCGGAATTGTCGCACCAGATGCCACGATTGACGGCCACCAAATAGACATTCTCAAAATCCACCGCGCCAAGGCAATCCTGCACCCGAAAGACGTAATCATAATCGGTCGGCGCCCAGGTGGCGCTGGGTGAAGCATGATATTGGCGGATGGCGATATCACGCACGATCGAACCGCGGGCCATGGTGCCTGAGAAGGTGAAGGGCGTGAATCCGGTCTGATCGATCCTGAGCCAGGTTCCATTGCCCTCATTCGGGCCTTCGGTGAAACCAGCTCCTTGCAAAATAACCGTAACGCCATTGATCAAGACAGGGCTTGCAATACGATAAATGCGCGGGCCGAACTGCAGAATACCGCCGCCCGCAAGCTTGAGCGCATTGACCGCCGCCTGAATAGCCGGCCCGTCATCTACAACACCATTACCGATGGCGCCATAATCCCGTACATGGACAGGCCGATCCGCAAGCAGGCCACTGCGCAGCTGCGCGAGGCTCGTACGACGTGTCGTAAGCGTAGAGCCGCTTGTCTGAACGACCGGCAGCATATCTGCATCAGCCGTGTTGGAAACGCTCGGAAGCGCGCTGATTCTGGTGTCTGACATGGTTTACCTTTTCCTGGTTACGGCCAAGCACTTCGGATCTACTGATCCAAAGCGTGGCGAGT
The DNA here is from genome assembly GCA_044373565.1 of Roseomonas sp. Taxonomy (GTDB): domain Bacteria; phylum Pseudomonadota; class Alphaproteobacteria; order Acetobacterales; family Acetobacteraceae; genus Neoroseomonas. The sequence continues at coordinate 4,438 of JBILPX010000151.1, read as the reverse complement.
TCTGGGTTTGCGGGAGTGGAAAGGTTCAGAACAGCAGCAATTGGCCACCGTCTTCGAGCAGCAGAATGCCGCCGACTTCGTTCAACAGACGCGGCGGCATACCGATGGCGAATGGCGCGGAGAGGGATGAATGATTGGCATCCGCCGTATTGCGCGCCAGGATGCGATAGCCACCGCCTGAAGCCTGAGCAGGGAAAAGCGTACTCGCTATGCCATTGGTGACTGCTGAGGATTGGGTGGCGATGACAGTGCCCGCCGCGTTACGCAGCTGGAAAGTGATATTGGTAATGCTGCCAAGAATGGCGGCGCCGACAGGGATGGAGGCGCCAGGTTCCACAGCATTGGGCATTGGATTAATGGTGATGGCACGGGCCTCGGCGCTCGTGCGGAGGGTCAGGGTGAAGGGCAGATTGGCCGAGCGTTGAATGGTTGGCGGCGCGCCAAGGGTATCCAGCACCACTGCGCCGCCAGTCAGATTGCCTGTGCGGACCGGCAACATGGTGGTGCCATCGGCAGCCTGCACCATGATGATGTCACCAACGCGCACACGGTCAGCGGCAGGCGTGAAATAGCCCGCCGCCTCAGTTTCGGTGCGGCTGTCTGTGGTGCGGTAGTGCCATAGGGTGAAGCCATTCGTGGCGCTGAGCGCCGAGAGATTGGACGCGATGAAGGGCATGGGCGCTCCTGATCCCTGCCGCGCAGCAGGGCGGGTGCCCGGCTGGCTGCAAGGTTGGGGGTGAAGGTTCAGGGAGGGGGGAGCTTCGGGCGCAATTCGGCCCTTGATGTGGGTTTAGATAAAGGAACTAAAGCCTATTGTCAAGGAAAAAATAGGGTGTTCCGGAAATTTATCCTCACCCTCAGAGGTTTGATAGTAGTCGCTACAAGGACGCCGCTGATTGCGGAGCCGCGCCCATGATCTTTCGCCTGATCGTCTTGCCTGGCTGTCGCTGCGCATCGCTGCCGGTTCCGCGACGCTTGCGGTGCTGACGGGGGGTGGCATTGCCTTTGCGATCATGTCCTATGACGCGGTTTGGTCCCTTTCGCGGGCGGGCATTGTTTGGCGCCTTGGCTGGTGCGCCGCCGGTATTGCCGGAAATGGTGATCGGGCTGTCACTCCTGTTGCTTTGCTTTCCAATTTGCGCCTTGGGCTGACGCCAGAGGTGAATGCGCTGGGTGCCCTGGTGGTGCTGGGGGTGGGCAGCATGCTGGCCTTGGCGCTTTGGCTGTTGAGGCGCCGCCAGGCATGAAGTTCCGCCATGTTTCAGCCCTGGCTTTTGCGTTATAAACCCGCCATGCGCCTTCTGCCCTTAACCCTTGCCTTGCTGCTGGCTGCCTGTGCCGAGCGTTGGGAAAAGCCCGGCGCGACGGAAGCCGATTCGGACGCCGCGCAATCCGCCTGCACCGCCCAGGCCGCTGAGCAAATCAGGCCCGCCATGGTGTGGATGCAGGTGCAGCCGGCCTATTGGGATTCTGGCGAGACCCATTGCTGGACCAACCCCAATGGCGTGACGAACTGCACCCGTCGGCCACCGCGGCTGCGCCCACCGATCTATGATTGGGTGGATGTGAATATCCCAATCCGCCAGGAAGCCCGCGCAAAATGTCTGGCGGAACAGGGTTTTGCCTATAAGGGGCTGCGCCCACTCAGGCTTTTTTGAACCTGGGGCAGTGCTGACCGCCCCAGTCCTTTAGCGGCCGTCTTTCCGGCCTGTGACCCGGATGATTGCGCGATGGCATGAGCATCTTGCCGGGCGCAAATTTTGGGCAGACCACAGCCGGCAAAACATGCCTTAATCTTACACCAAATTGCATTGATTTGTCAGCGATCTTGCCTTGGTAGATAAGGCATCAGCGTCATCAATTTGCCAAGCATCCGGATCATGCTTCGGTCATGTGCAAACCCGCCTTATTTCTTCTTCTGTTCCTCGCAGCCTGTGCTGAACGCTGGGAAAAACCGGGCGTTACGGAGGCCGAGGCGGACGCTGCGCAAGCGGCCTGCACAAGATTTGCAGCGGCACAGATCATGCCGAACTTGGTCACAGAAATGACGCGACCGGGAGGGTACGATCCCGGCGAGACAAGCTGCTGGAAGAGCAACGGCATTAAGCGGTGTGAAGTTGTGCGCCGTCCAGGTTGGCGCGCAGCCGAATACCGCACCTACGATGCCAATGCCCCGATGAGGCAGGCTGTGCGTTCAAGCTGCCTGACCAATCAGGGTTTTGCCTATAAGGGGCTTAGGCCACTCAGGCTTTTTTAGGCAGCCCCGGGTTGATGCGGCGGGGGCGCGGGATTAGGTTGCCCATCCTGCTGCAAAGGTTCTGTCCCACATGAAGCTCATCGCTGATCGCCTCGATCGTATTTCGCCCTCTCTCACCATTGCCATGACGGCCAAGGCGCGCGCGCTGAAGGCAGCGGGCAAGGATATCATTGGCCTGTCGTCCGGGGAGCCAGATTTCGACACCCCACGCAATGTGAAAGACGCAGCGATTGCGGCGATTGAACGCGGGGAGACGAAATACACTGATGTCGCCGGCACGGTGGAACTCCGCCGCGCGATCTGCACCAAATTCAAGCGCGATTCCGGCATTGAATATACGCCCGAGGAAATCCTGGTCGCGACCGGCGGCAAGCAGGTGATCTTTGATGCGCTGGTCGCCACCATCAACCCGGGCGATGAAGCCATCATCCCCGCGCCTTGCTGGGTTTCCTACCCGGATATAGTGGCGCTGGCGGAAGGCACGCCGGTGATCGTGCAATGCGGCCAGAATGCTGGCTTCAAAATGACCGGTGAGCAGTTGGAAGCCGCGATCACGCCCAAGACCAAGTGGCTGATCCTGAACAACCCCTGCAACCCAACCGGCGCTGCCTATAACGCGGCCGAGATCAAGGCGCTGACGGATGTGCTGATGCGCCATCCGCATGTGTGGGTATTCACTGACGATATCTACGAAAAGCTGGCCTATGATGGCTTCAAGCCGGCCACCGTGCTGGAAGTGGAACCGCGCCTGAAGGACCGCACAGTCACCATGAATGGCTGTTCGAAAGCCTATGCCATGACCGGTTGGCGCATTGGCTTTGCCGGCGCGCCGCTTACGCTGATCAAGGCGATGGACAAGCTGCAAAGCCAGTCAACCTCCAACACGTCTTCCGTGTCTCAGGCGGCGGCGGTAGAAGCGCTGACCGGGCAGCAGGACAGCATTGAGGATATGCGCAAGGTCTATGAACGCCGGCGCAATATGGTAGTGGATATGCTGAATGCGGCGCAGGGCCTGCGCTGCCATAAGCCGGAAGGCGCGTTTTACGTTTTCCCGGATATGCGCGGCTGCATCGGCAAGACCACGGCGGGTGGCAAGAAGATTGAAACCGATGAGGATTTTACCATCGCGCTGCTCGAAGAAACCGGTGTTGCCACCGTGCATGGCGCAGCCTTCCTGAGCCCAGGGCATTTCCGCATTTCATACGCGACGTCAGATGAAGCGCTGCGCGAAGCCTGCACGCGCATTCAGAAATTTTGCGCTGGCATGAAGTGAGGCCGGATTTCCGCCTGCGCCCCGTTTCGGAGGCGGATTTCGAACCCCTGCTGTCCTTGAGCATCCGCGTGTTGCGCGCGGATCTCGAACGCCTTGGCCGCTTCAAGCCAGAGCTTCGGCGCGAGCGGTTTCGGGCAATTTTCCAGCCCGCGACGCTTTCGGCGTTTGAAGTGTCAGGCGTATGCGCCGGCTGCATTGGCGCTGAACCGCACGCGGATCATCTGCATATTCACGCCTTTTACGTGCAGCCTGAATTCCAGGGATGCGGGCTTGGGGCGGCAGTGCTGGCGCAGGTAACCGGGCAATACCCCGGCTTGCCCGTCAGGATAGAGGTGCTTAAGGGAAGCACTGCGTTGGGCTTTTGGCAGCGGCAAGGTTTTGGCAAATCTGGCGAACAGGATTTCGACCTTTTGCTGGAACGGCCTGCGCCGCTTGGCTAAGCCGCAGCAGCGCCGTAATCTAAACCTTTATTCAATAGGAATTCTTCTCGATGCCCGCCCTTGCCGAACGTCTGAACCGCGTTTCCATCTCCGCTTCTGTGATCATGACGATCAAGGCACGCGAATTGGCCGCGCAGGGGATCAAGGTGGTCAGCCTGGCTTCGGGCGAGCCCGACTTCCCGACCCCGCCGCACGCCATTGAAGCGGCGCATCAGGCCGCGCTGGCGGGTGAGACGAAATACCCGCCGCAGGATGGCACCAAGCGGCTGAAGGAAGCCGTCCAGCGGAAATTCAAGCGCGACAATAACCTCGATTACGCGCTGGATGAGATCATGGTCACCAATGGCGGCAAGCAGAGCATCTTTAACGCCTTCATGGCGACGATTGATCCGGGTGATGAGGTGCTGATCCCTGCCCCCTTCTGGATTTCCTATGCTGAAATGGCGAAGGTTGCGGGCGGTGTGCCAG
>JBILPX010000007.1:0-23944 GCA_044373565.1 Roseomonas sp. | reverse complement strand
CACCTCAAACCCCTGGGCGCGATAAAGTGCGGCGCTGCGCAACAAATGGAACAAGGGGATCAGCGTGGCTTCGCCGGTAAGCCCTTGGGTGATGGCGGCGCGCAGCTTGTCGCGGCGCGCTTCTGGCAAGCCCTTCGCCAGCCGCACCGCTTCGGCGGCAAAGCCAAGTGCACGACGCTCCGCACTGCCCTGCGCGGTACCGCGTGCCGCGCGCGCGAGGGCGAATTCCAAAGCATGGCGGTGTTGCGCGGCGCGCCCTTGAAAGGCGCTTGCCTGTGCGCGGCGCCCCAAATCTGCAAGGCGCTTTGTCCAAAGGTCAGCCCCGACCAGCCGCAGAAAATCCGGCATCGCCTTGGGATCGGTAGGGGTTTCGGCAAGCGGCATAGCAAGACCCTTTGAAGCGCAAGGCCTAAATCCTGGCCTCACGCGGAAACGCGTTAACAAAGCCAAGCACGCCTCAATTTGCGCCAGCGCATGAGCGCTGTTTTCGGTCTTTGATCCGTCGGATAAGGATATCCCGCCGTCCCCAGGGCGCGTCAAGCAGATAACGTCACTGCACGGCAATTTGCCTCAGCACTATGGCTTCGGTGAGCACTTCGGGCAGGATCACCGCCTCGCTCCCGCCCGACGGCCAGAACAGATATAGCGGCACGCCTTCCCGGCCATGACTGCGGAGCAGCGCTGCAATGGCAGGATCGCCGCGAGTCCAATCGGCCTTCAAATAGACAATGCCGCGCGCTGCCATGGCCGCCTGCACGGCATCACGCCTGAGCGCGATGCGTTCATTCACCTGGCAGGTGATGCACCAGGCAGCGGTGACATTCAGAAAAACGCCCTTGCCTTCGGCGCGTAGCGCCTCCACCCGCGCGGGGCTCCAGCTTTCGGCAATATCGCTGCCGACGGGCGGCGGCGGGGCGGCGGTCAGGCCAAAGGGCAGCGCAACTAGCAGGGCAAGCGCAGCCAGAACCGGGGCAAGCCCGCGCTGTCCTTCGCGTTGCGCCCGGCCAAAGACCCAGGCGGCAAGCCCAAGCCCAAGCCCGCCCGCCAGCGCCAGCGCGACGCCCGCCCACCCGCTTTGCGCCCAAAGCACCCAAACCAGCCAAAGCGCCGCGCCATACATGGGCCAGGCCATGATGCGCCGCAGCTTTTCCATCCAGGGGCCGGGCCGGGGCAGCAGTCGCGTCAGGCCGGGCGCCAGCGCCAGGATCAGCGTCGGCGCCGCGAGCCCAAGGCCGAGCGCCGCAAACACCGCAAGGGTTGCCGGCGCCGGCATGACCAAAGCCGCACCAATCGCCGCCGCCATGAAGGGCGCCGTGCAAGGGCTCGCTACCAACACCGCCAGCGCGCCGGTCGCGAAACTGCCAAGGAATCCGCCGCGCGCCGCGAGATGCCCGCCCGCACCAATCGGCCCGACGAGCGCGAAAACGCCAGACAGGTTCAGCCCGACAGCCAGCATCAGCCAGCCAATCGCCAGGACAAATACCGGCGAGGTGAATTGAAACCCCCACCCTAACGCCATCCCCGCGCCGCGCAACGCCAGCAAAAGCCCGGCAAGGGCTGTGAAGCTCACCACCGCGCCGGCGGTATAGGCAGCGGCTTCCAGCCTGACCGCCCCGCGCGCCGCCCCGCCCAACCGCGCCAAGGCGATGGCCTTCATGGCGAGCACGGGAAAGACGCAGGGCATCAGGTTCAGGATCACGCCGCCGATCAGTGCAAAAATCAGCGCCTGCCACAGCGGCAGGAAGGCCGCACCCGTCAATAACGGAGCCGCGATGTCGTAGCCGAGCCGCCGCCCGCCCTGATCGGTCAGCAACAGCACGCCTTCAAGCGTGGCGAGGTTCTCCGGCCGCTCGGCCCGCTTCAGCGTCAGTTCCAGCCAATCCGCGCCATGGCTGAGGCGTTGCGGCGCGGCATGATCCAAAAGCCCGCCGCTTCCTGGGATGAACAGCGCTTCCTTCAGGCTTTCGCGCCCAAGGCCAGGTCCAGTCAGCCGCAGCCGCAGCGCATCGCCCTGAATGCTCGCGCTGGCCTGCCAGGGTGAAGGCCGCGGCAGGGCAGCGGCAGCGAAAAGCGGTGCCAAATCGGGGTTCGTCTGGGCTTTAGCCGCGACCGGCAGGTCAAGCCGAAAACTGCCTTCTTCCGGAATACAGACATCATCGCACACCAGCCATGTTGCCTGGGCCGAAATGCTGAAGACATCCCCGGCACGAAGCCCCGCTGGCGGCATGATCTGCATCGGCAAAACCACTTCGCCGTAATAGCCAAAACTCATCAGCGGGCCGAAGGGGATCGCCTGTGGGGTTGGCCAGGCGATGGGGCCGGCTTGGGTGCCCTCCGGCAGGGTCAGGCTGAACTCCGTGGGCGCGCCGGCATCCCCGGCATGGCGCCAATAGCTATGCCAGCGCGGCGCCAACCGGATGCGCAGCCCAAGCTGAAACGCCTGCCCCGGCGCAATGGCTAGATGATCCGCAACCAGTGTCACCCGCGCGCGCGGCGATTCCTGCGCAGCGCTTTCCAGCGCCTGCGCCGGCAGCCAGGGCAGGATCATTAGGGCGAACAGGGCAATAAGGGCGCGCATGCCCCATAAAGGGGCGCTAAACCGCCCTGGTGCAAGCCCGGAAATGTCACTAAGCTGATGTTGTTAGTAAAGCGTTAATCTTTACCGGTGAGGGTGGATCATGCGCAAAATTCTCCTGGCTTGTTTTCTGCTGTTCTCCTTGCCGCTGGCGGCGCAGGAACCGCCGCAATGCACCGAAGCGCGTGAAGGGCAATTGGCCTGCATGGCCGGCAAGCAATGCGCCTGCCGCTTCATTCCCAGCGGCAGCATGACCGGGCGGCCGGATCGCTTCGCCTGGGATTGCGGCATTAATCGCCCGAATTGTCCGCCGGACCCCAATATCGTGCAGCAGCCGGGCTACGCACCACCCATCGGCGGCGTTTATGTGAACCCGCCTAATTATCCGCATACCCCAGGCCCCATTCCGCCGCGCCCTGGTCTTCGCTGAGCGCTGAAAGGCCAGCCGCTTGATTGCGAAGGTGGCTGGCGTCACATGGGTAGCGATATCTGGATAATCTTTCCCGCCCATGCTCCCCGAATTGCCCGTTACCGAAGCGCTGCCGGCGCTGCGCGCTGCCCTTAGCACCGCGTCCAACGCCGTACTGATCGCGCCGCCGGGTGCGGGCAAGACCACCATCGTGCCGCTCGCGCTCATGGAAGAAGCCTGGGCCGCAGAAGGGCGCATCCTGGTTTTGGAACCGCGCCGCGTTGCCGCCCGTGCTGCCGCGCGCCGCATGGCGTCGCTGCTTGGAGAAGACCAGCCCGGCGGCACTATTGGGCTTTCCACGCGCCTTGATCGGCAGTTTTCCGACCGCACGCGGGTTGAGGTGGTGACCGAAGGCCTGCTGGTGCGGCGCCTGCAAACCGATCCCGGGCTTGAAGGCGTGGCTGCAATTTTCTTCGATGAAGCGCATGAACGCAATCTGGACACTGACTTGGCGCTGGCGCTGGCGCTTGATCTGCAACGCGCTCTCCGCCCTGAACTACGCCTGCTGGCCATGTCCGCCACCTTGGATGGCGCGAGCTTCGCTGGGCTGATGTCGGAAGGGGGCCGCCCCGCGCCCGTGATTGAAAGCCTGGGCCGCGCCTATCCCGTGGAGCTTCGCTATCGCGCGCGCGATTTGCGCGACCCGCGCGATTTGCCGGAAGCCATGGCAAGCGCAATCCGTGATGCGCTGGCCTCCCACCCCGGCGATGTCTTGGCCTTCCTGCCGGGCTGGGGAGAAATCCGCCGCACCGCCGAAAGGCTGGGCGGCATTGATGCGCTGGTGCTGCCTTTGCATGGTGAATTGCCGCCGGCCGAACAGGACCGCGCGCTCATCTCCGCGCCTGATGGCCAGCGCAAGGTGGTGCTGGCGACCTCAATCGCTGAGACATCGCTCACCGTGCCTGGCGTGCGGATTGTGGTGGATGGCGGGTATCGCCGCGCACCGCGGCTTGATACCGCAAGCGGGCTTTCGCGCCTTGTGACTTTGCGCATCGGCAAGGCGGCGGCGGAACAGCGCGCGGGCCGCGCGGGCCGCACGGCGCCTGGCGTGGCGATCCGGCTATGGACGGAGGCTTTGCATCGCGGCCTGCCGCAGGCGGATCGGCCCGAAATCCTGGAAGCGGAGCTTTCCGGCCTCGCGCTGGATTGCGCCGCCTGGGGGGCGGAGCCAAGCGCGCTCGCCTTTCTGGATGCGCCGCCTGCCGGGACAATGGCCGCTGCGCGTGGCCTGCTGCGCGATCTGGATGCGTTGGATGAGGCCGGCCGCATCACGGAAACGGGACGCCGCATGGCGCGGATGGGCACGCATCCAAGGCTTGCCCGCATGATGCTCGCGGCAGAAGGCAGTGCTGAGAAGGCACTGGCGGCGGAGCTTGCTGCGCTGCTCGAAGAACGCGACCCTTTGCGCGGGCGGGAAGCCCCGGCGGATATTGGCTTGCGCCTTGATTTGCTGGCGGGCGGTGATCACGCGGTGGCGGATCGCGGCGCGGTGCAGCGCATTCGCCGCGCCGCCAACCTGCATCGACGCCGGCTTGGCATTGGCAATGGTGTTGTCGCTGAAGGCGATGCCGGCGCCTTACTTGCGGCGGGCTTCCCGGACCGCATCGCAGCGAAGCGCGGCGCCATGGATGGCGCCTTTCGCTTGGCTTCCGGCCAAGGCGCGCGCATCACGGGCGTTGATCCTTTGGCCAAGGCGGCCTTGTTGGCTGTGGCTGACCTTGAAATCGCGGGGACCGAGGCGCGCATCCGCATGGCGGCACCCATCGACCGCGCGGTGCTGGAAGCCCGCTTTCCCGAAAGGCTCCGCCGCGAAGAAGGCGCGGCCTTTGATGCGCGTACCGGTGCGGTACTGGCGCGCCGGCGGCTCTGCTTCGGCCCCCTGGTCTTGGAAGAATCTCCCCTGCCGCAAGCGGACCCTGCTGCCATGGCTGCGGCGCTCACTGAAGCCGTGGCGTCACGCGGCTTGCGAGACCTGCCCTGGGATGAAGTGGCGCGGCAAACCCGCGCGCGGATTGGCTGGATGCGGCAGGTGGAAGGCGATGCCTGGCCTGATTTGGCAGATGAGGCGCTGATCGCCTCAGCCCAGGAATGGCTGGCGCCGCATCTCTCGGGCCTGACGCGGTTGCAGGAATTGGCGGGGCTTGATCTTTCACAGATCCTGCTTGGCCTTTTGCCATGGGAAGCGCGCCGCAGCCTGGATCAGGCCCTGCCTGCGCGGCTGGCACTCCCCGCTGGGCGGAATGCCGCGATTGATTACGCGCGAGAAGTGCCAACACTTGAAGCCCGCGCGCAGCATTTATTTGGCCTGCCGGGGCTGCCCTTGCTCGCTTCCGGGCGGGTCACGCTGCAAGTGGCGCTGTTATCCCCCGCCGGGCGGCCCATTGCCATCACCGGTGATCTGGCAGCGTTTTGGGCGGGAAGCTGGGCCGAGGTGCGTAAGGAAATGCGCGGGCGCTATCCGAAACATGCCTGGCCAGAAAACCCAGCCACGACTTAAGGTTGAAGCGCGCCGCAATCCGGCGCATTTAGCGGCAATCATGCAATTACCTACGCCCCAGCTTTCGCGTCGCCTTGCCTTGCTACTGCCCGCTGCCCTGGCTGCCTGCGGCCCGGCCATTGCGCAGCGTGGCCTGCCGGATTTCGCCGATCTTGCGCAAAGCGTGCTGCCCGCCGTGGTGAGCATCCAGGTCACGACGCGCGACAGCATGGCGCCCGAATGGCGCGGCCAGCCGCGGGACCGCCCCCAGCGTGAACAGGCGCGGCGCAGTGGGCGACCCGTCATCCAGGGCGCGGGTGCCGGTTTTATCATTGAACCTTCGGGCATTATCGTCACCAACGCGCATGTCATCGGCGATGCAGCGACCGTGCTGGTGGGCTTGCAAAATGGGTCAGAATATCCCGCCACCATCATCGGTGTTGATGAATTGACCGATATCGCGCTGCTGAAGATTGAACCGACTGCGCCATTGGTTGCGGTATCGCTTGGCCATTCGCGCCAGATGCGCGTTGGGCAATGGGTCTTGGCAGCGGGCAATCCCTTCGGGCTTGGCGGGTCAGTCTCGTCGGGCATCATCTCGGCCATTGGGCGCGATATTCGCCTGGGCCCCTATGATGATTTCATCCAGACCGATGCGCCAATCAATCCGGGCAATTCCGGCGGGCCGCTGTTCAACATGGCGGGTGAGGTGATTGGCATCACGACGCTGATCTTCTCCCCAAGCGGTGCCTCAGCCGGGATTGGCTTTGCCGTGCCATCCGATCTGGCGCGGCCGGTAGTTGAACAATTGCTGCGCGGCGGGCGGGTTGAACGCGGCTGGCTTGGTGTGTCGGTGGGCGATGTGGAAGCCCCGCCAGGGCGCCCGCCACGCGGCGGCGCGCAGGTGCTTGGCGTTGAGCGCGGTAGCCCCGCCGCCCGTTCGGGGCTCCGCCAGGGGGATGTGATTACCGCACTAGATGGTGCGCGCATCAGCAATAATCGCGAATTGGTGCGCGGCATTTCCGCCATCGTGCCGGGGCAGAATGCGCGGCTTTCTCTGATGCGGGAAGGGCGCGTGATGGAAATTACCGTCCAAGTGGGGCGTCGGCCGAGCCCGAGCTGAGTGTTTGCTTTGAATAATCCAGCGAAGGGGCGTAGCGTTCCGGCGCCGAGGAGTCTGGCCTTTTTCTGGAGTTAGCCTGCCATGCAAATCTTGCTTGTTGAGGATGACGCCGAGGTCGCCCGTTTTGTGAAAAAGGGCCTGCAAGAGGCCGGACATATTGTCGAGCATGTCGGCAATGGGCGCGACGGGCTTTTCATGGCCGCGTCCGAGCCCTTCGACCTTTTGATCCTGGACCGCATGCTGCCAGGCGGGGTGGATGGGCTCAGGATCGTGGAGACCTTGCGCAGCCAGGACAACAAGACCCCAGTGCTATTCCTGACGGCGCTTGGCTCAGTTGATGAACGGGTGAAGGGGCTGAAGGCCGGCGGAGATGACTATCTGGTCAAGCCCTTCGCCTTTGCTGAATTACTGGCACGCATCGAAGCGCTCGCGCGGCGGCCCGCCATGGAGGTACCGGCAACCAAGCTTGTCGTGGCGGATCTTGAAGTTGATTTGCTGTCACGCACCGTCACGCGCGCGGGGCGCCGGCTTGAAGTGCAACCGCGCGAATTCCGCCTGCTTGAACATCTGATGCGCCATGCGGGCCAGGTGGTCACCCGCACCATGTTGCTGGAGAAGGTGTGGGATTACCATTTCGATCCGCAAACAAATGTGATTGATGTTCATGTCTCTCGCCTGCGGCAGAAGGTGGATAAGGGCTTTGATGTGCCGCTGATCCATACTGTGCGCAATGCGGGCTATATGATCCGCGCCGAAGCCTGATGCCTGATGGCTGCGCAGCCTGAAGAAGCTGGCGGCTGGCGCGATATTGGCGCCTATCTGAAAAGTGCCGGCTTTCGCTTTGCTGCACTTTTTGCCGTGCTGTTTCTTGCAGCGATTTTAGGCTTTGCGCTCATGCTCTGGTGGGGCACGGCGGGCACGCTGTCGCGCCAGATAGATGATGCGATCCGCGCCGATGCGATTGGCTTGCAGGAAGCTTGGCGCAGCGGCGGCGTGGCAGCAGCGATGGAGGCAATTGGCGAAAGATTGGCCGTGGATATTGATGATCACGCCATCTATCTGTTGATGGATGAGGCGGGAAATCGCCTTGCCGGTAATCTGGATCGATGGCCGTCGGCAGCAGAGATACCTGGTTCTTGGTCTGCCGATATGGTGCGCCGCGATGGTGTCGCGGCGCCAGCGCGTTTGCATCGCGTACCGCTGGATCGGGGCCATAGGTTGTTGGTGGGGCGCGATGCGACGGATCGTGAAAACCTCCGTACCCTGCTGTCTGAAGCGCTGTTATGGTCCTTTGCCGTTGCCGTTGCCTTTGCGCTGGCGGGGGCGGCGGCACTGCGTCGCGCGCTGGCGGATCGGCTGCGCGCGGCTTCCGCCACCGCAGGCGCCATTGCCGCGGGGGATCTTTCCCGCCGTGTGCCGCTTTCCGCCCAGCGCGATGAATTCGACCAATTGGGCGCCAGCATGAATGCCATGCTCGATCGCATTGATCAGTTGATGATGGGCATCAAGGGTGTTTCCGATTCCATCGCGCATGATTTGCGCACACCTATCGCACGCGCACGCATGCGGCTTGAAAACGCCTTGCTGAGCGCACCGGATGAAGAAAGCCTACGCGTGGCGATGGAAACTACCGTGGCTGACCTGGATGGTATCAGCCGCGTTTTTCAAGCGCTGCTCCGCATTGCGGAGGCTGAGGCCGGCGCACGCCGCGCGGCCTTCGCGCGATTTGATCTGGCGGCTGTGCTGACCGACGCGGCGGAAGTCTATGGCGCGCTTGCCGAAGAACGCGGCCAGCAACTGCAAACCTCCTGGCCGGAAAAGCTGGAGATGGTGGGGGATCGCGACATGCTGTTGCAAGCCATCGCCAATCTTCTGGACAATGCCGTGAAATTCACCCCTGAAGGCGGCACCATTCGCCTGAGCGCCAGCGCGCCGGCGCGCGGCAAGCGCGACATCAGCGTAAGCGACGAAGGTCCAGGCTTGGCCCCCATAGACCGCGCCCGGGCGGGAGAGCGTTTCTTCCGTGCCGATCCATCCCGCGCCCTACCGGGTTCGGGGCTTGGGCTTTCCTTGGTCAAGGCGGTCGCCGCGCTCCATGGCGGGGAATTGCAGCTAGGGGATGCAAAGCCCGGCGCGGAAAGGCCAGGGCTGGAGGCGCGGCTTACGCTCAGTTCCCGCGCATGACGCGGGCTTCATGAGGCCGAAACGCCCCGGCAGGGCGGGGCCGCTTATGACCAACGCATGCCCTGGGTATGCGCCCTATTGCTGTTGGTATCCTTCGCTGCCCGGGCGCAGCCGGCCGCGCCGCGCCTTCTTTCCGATTCTCCCGAATATTGCGCCGAACTTGCGGGTCGCTTTGGTGCGCTTGGTGCGGAAACCCCCGCGCATTTGCGCTTGCTTGCCAATGAGGGTCGGCAACTCTGCGCCGAGGGGCAGACCCGCAGCGGCATCGCCAAGCTGCGCCGCGCCTTGAAGGAAGCCCAGCGCGGGGACTAGGCCCCTGGTAAAACCAACTCGCCCATGGACGCCGCCGCGCGGTGATGGTTCTTTGCGCGGATGGATTTGCTGCTTTCCCCCCGCATCCGCGCCACTGGCGCCCCGCCCATTCCAGCCGTGCGCGGCTGGGCCGCCCGCTACCAGGGGGGCGCTGGACCGGTGCTCGATCTGACCCAGGCAGTGCCGGGCTATCCGCCGCATCCTGAATTGCTCGCGCGGCTGGCCGCCGCGGCGGGGGATGCCAAATCCGCTGGCTATGGACCGATTGAAGGCGAAGGCGCTTTGCGAGAGGCCTTGGCCGCCGATATGGCGCGCGCCTATGAAGCTCGGATCGGCGCCGCCGATATCGCCATCACTGCGGGTGGCAATCTGGCTTTTACACTCGCCATGATGACACTCGCCGGCAGTGGTGATGCGGTGATGCTGCCCGCGCCCTGGTATTTCAATCACCGCATGGCCCTGGAAGCGCTTGGCATTCCTTGCCGCGTTTTGCCCTGCCGGGCAGAGGATGGCTTCCTGCCTGACCCGGCACTGGCGGCGACGCTGATGCAAGGCGTGCGCGCCGTGGTTTTGGTCACGCCGAATAACCCGACCGGCGCTACTTATTCACCCGACCTCATCGCGCAATTCGCGAAGCTGTGCCGCGATCACGGCGCCTGGTTGGTGCTGGATGAAACCTATCGGGACTTCATCCCCGAAGCTGCCGGCGAACCACATGGGCTTTTCCAGGATGCGGCCTGGCGCGACCATGTTGCGCATCTCTATTCATTCTCGAAAGCCTATTGCGTGCCGGGGCATCGCGTGGGTGCCATTACGGCAGGGCCTGGCTTTCAGCGCGAATTGGCGAAAGCGATTGATACCGTGCAAATCTGCCCGCCGCGTGCGGCGCAAATCGCGCTGGCTTGGGGGGTGGAAGCCCTGCGCGATTGGCGCGCGGGAAATCGCGCCATCATGGCCGAACGCGCTGCCTGCTTCCGCGCTGCCATGGCACCGTTGAATGCCTGGCGCATTGATGCGCTCGGCACTTATTTCGCCTATTTGCGCCTGCCCGATGGTGCCGGAGATTCTGAAGCAACCGCCGAGGCGCTTGCCGTGGAACGTGGCCTGCTTGGGCTGCCGGGCAGCTTCTTCGGTCCCGGCCAGGAACGGCATTTGCGCCTGGCCTTTGCCAATGCCGAAGAAGCCGTGATTGCCGCCGTGCCGGGGAGGCTGGCGTGAAGCTTCAGACTACGCGGAGCGGTTGAATATTCCGTACACTCAACAAGGTAAAAATGCCGCCTGGCTGGCAGGGTTCCATCGCCTCCACGGTCACATCTTCCGGGTTCAGCAAATCGCGCAGCGCGAAATCCGGGTGCCAGCCCAGCCGGCGTGACAGCGGCGCCATGGCGCGTTCAATCCACCATCGCGGGCCGCCTTCCGCCGCGAAGTGATTGACGAAAAGCAGATGCCCCCCCGGGCGCACCACGCGCGACATTTCCGCATAAAGCCGGCGCGCATCGGGCACGACACTCGCGGTGAACATGGCAACGGCAATATCGAAGGACCCATCTTCGAACGCCATTTCTTCCGCGTTCATTTCAACCAGGCCACGCACATGCGAAAGCTTGTCTTCCGCCACACGTTCATGGGCCTTGGCCAACATCTCACGCGACAGATCAATGCCAACCACCTGCAGATCGCGCCGATACAGCGGCAGCGCCAAGCCAGTACCAACACCCACTTCCAAAACGCGCGGCCCAGCGAGGCGATTGACGGTTTCCACCGCGCGGCGACGCCCAAAGGCGGAAACGCCGCCAAATACCAAATCATAAACCCCCGCCCAACGGCGATAGGCTTCGCGCACGCTGTCAGCGTCCAACGCTTCACGCGCGTGGCCGCGTTCTTCGGCGCCCTTGGCCAGACCGATATTTGCCATTGGTATGGTGATTCCCTGAGCCGCCAGTTAAGAGCGGGATGAACACCTGAAATAAGGTCTCGTCAATCTTTTTGCTGGGTTTGGGCGAAAGCGATGCTAGTTGACATCAAATATGTCAATATTTCTTGCCCCTGCCCGAGACCGCCACGACCAGGCCGCTTACCGCAATCACGGCCATGCCAAGTAGCGTAATGGCATCCGGCGCATCGCCAAAGACCAGCACCCCGGCCACCACCGCCCAGATCATTTGCGTGTAGGAAAGCGGCGCCAGCAGGCTGGCCGGCGCGCGGGCGAAGGCCAGCACCAAAAGCCCATGGGACGCACCGCCAAGCAGCCCAAGCAGCACCAAAGCCACCCAATCAAGCGCATTCGGCCAGACCCAAACAAAGGGTAGCGAGGCCGATGTCAGAAGCGTCGCCGCAAAAGATGTGTGCAGGATGGTCGTTCGGGTATCGTCCAAAGTGGCAAGTTTACGCGTTAGGATCTGATAGACGGCGAAAAGCGCGGCAGCCCCCAGCGGCAGCAGCATGGCCCAATGCGTGGGTTCTCCGGCGAACAGAAAGGGCGGGCGGAGCAGGATCACCACGCCGGCAAAGCCAAGCCCCATGCCAAACCAGCGCAAGGGGCCGATCTTCTCGCCGAGCCAAACGGACGCCAGCGCCAGGGTGAAAAGTGGGGACGCAAAGCCAACCGCGGTCGCATCCGCGAGAGGGATATGCACAAGTGCGGAGGAGAACATGAAATTGCACGCCGCCAGCAGCAGGCTACGAATGGTTTGCAGCCCAGGCGCGCGGGACCGCCAGGGAAGGCTCCCCGTAATCAGCCGCATGGCGATGGTGACGGCGATAAAGCTGAACAGAAAGCGTGCCCACATCAGTTGCGGCACGGCGAAACTGAGCGTCATCAGCTTCAGCAGCGTATCCATGGCGACAAACAGCGCCAGCGCCAAAAGCTGCAGCAGGACGCCAATAAGGACCGCATTCATGCGCATGGCTTAAGCAGGAAGGCACCCAAAAAAAAAGGGCGATCGCTGTGCAATCGCCCCGTGTAGCAAGAATTAAGGAAGCTTCAGGCCGCGTCTTCGCGGCGTTCCTTCTCGCGCGGCTTCACATAGGCAATGGCGGCATGTTCCGCGCAATAGGGCTTGCCGGACATGGGATCGCCCTCACAGAAGCGGAAATCCGAGGTTCCGGGCTCCCCAATTGGCCAGCAACAGCTCCGCGACCCGCCAAGGCGCGGGCGCGGTGGCGCCGGGTTGCGTATGGCGGCCGGGGGAGGGGCAACCAGCACCACCGGCGCGGCTTGTGGGGCCGGGGCTTGCGGGCGCATGACCGGCGCGCTTGGCATTGGCCGGGCCACAGGCGTCTGACGGGGCGGGCGCGGGCTGGGCGTGGTACGCCTTTCCTGCGGGTCACGCCGGATCGGGCTTGGCCGCGAAGACAGGTTCAGCCGATGCGCCTTGCCCACCACGGCATTTTTTGAAATCCCCATGCGGCGACCAATTTCCGCCGTCGAAAGCCCTTCGGCCCAGAAGGCGCGCAGCCGCTCAATCGCTTCTTGCGTCCAATCCATGAAGGAACTCCCTTTGATCACTCCGACACAACATACGGTAGGGAAAAGGGGCTGGACACACAAGTTCTATGACGCGCCACGCCAAAGAAATCTGTGGAAAACCCCGAGTCGCCCTTGCCAGCGGGGTTCCTGGGGGCTCCGATGGGGCATGAAGACAGGCTTTTCAGGCGCGACTCGGCGGACCGCCCGTGACTAGGGGCGCGCAGAGCCTGCGCCACATCCTTGCCCTCGCGGCGCCAACCAGCTTGCTGGCGGCAACCCAGGTTGTCGCGCAATTGATCGAGCCATGGCTTGCGGCACGGCAGGGCCAGGCGGCTTTGGCGGGCTGGGCGGTGGTGCTGCCTTTCACGCTGCTGCTTTCGCAGATGTCGGCCGGCGCCATGGGGGGTGGTGTGGTCTCCGCCATTGCGCGCGCCTTGGGCGGCGGGAAGCGGGATGAAGCGGCGGCGCTGGCGGCCCATGCGCTGATCATCGCCTGCGTGGGTGCGGCGCTTTTTGCCCTACCTTTTCTGATCTTTCCAAGCGCGATCCTGGGCCTGATTGGCGGCGCGGGGGCGGCCGAGGCCGGCGCCGCCTATGCCGCCTGGACCTTCGGTGCCGGCGCTTTGCCGGCCTGGATGGCGAATACTTTGGCGTCCATCCTGCGCGGTGGCGGGCGGCATGCTCTGGCGGCGCGGGGCGTGGTGGGCGGGTGGCTGATCTTCCCGCCCCTCGCTTGGGCTTTCATGGAACCGCTCGGGCTCGGCTTGCCCGGCGCCGGCATGGCCTTCGCGCTGAGCATGACTGCTTCCGCGCTGATCATGGCGGTGGTGGTGCTGCGCGGCGGCGCGGGTTTCGTGCCGGATTTTCGCGCCCCCCTTCGCCGGGCGCTGTTTGGGCGCATCCTGGCGGTGGGGCTGGTTGCCTGCGTGATGGCAACGCTGGCCAATCTGGCCACCATCCTGGTGACGGCGCGCATCGCCGCTTTCGGCCCGGCGGCCATTGCGGCCTATGGCATCTCAGCGCGCATGGAATTCCTGATGATCCCGCTGGCTTTTGGCATAGGCTCCGCGCTCACGGCCCTGGTCGGGCGGGCGGTTGGCGCGGGGGATTGGGATGAGGCGCGGCGCATCGCCTGGACTGGCGGCGCTTTGGCCTTTGCGGTGACGGGTGTGATCGGCTTTGGCATCGCCCTTTTCCCCGCCCAAGTGGCGGCGGCCTTTGCCAGTGACGCGGCGGTGGCGGCAATTGCGACCGAGGCGCTGGCGATCATCGGCTGGGCCTTGCCTGGTTTCGGCCTGGGCATGGCGCTTTACTTCGCTGCCATGGGCGCGGGGCGGATGCGCTGGCCGGTGGCGGCGGCAGTCACGCGCGTGGGGCTTGCCGTGCTGGGGGGCGCTTTGCTGATGGATATGGCGGGGCTTGGCTTGCAGGGGCAATTCATTGCCGTCGCACTTGGCATCACCGCCTATGGGCTGATTTGCGCGCTTGCGGTGCGGCCTGGGGTGTGGCCGGGGCGCTGAAACCGCCTTTCGCAGCAAGACCATAGCGCCCGGGCTCTTCACGCGCGGGGCGCTGCGCGCTACCTCTCCGCACTTCGAAAACGCGGACCCGATGGGCGAAACATGACCAGCAGCAATGATATTCGTGCGACCTTCCTGGATTACTTCCGCCGCAATGGCCATGAGGTGGTGGAAAGCAGCCCGCTGGTGCCGCGCAATGATCCCACGCTGCTGTTCGCCAATTCCGGCATGGTGCAGTTCAAGAATGTCTTCACCGGCCAGGAAAAGCGCCCCTATTCCCGCGCCACCTCGGCGCAGAAAGTCGTCCGCGCCGGGGGCAAGCATAATGACCTTGATAATGTCGGCTATACCGCGCGGCATCACACGTTTTTCGAAATGCTCGGCAATTTTTCCTTCGGGGATTACTTCAAGGACCAGGCCATCCCCTATGCCTGGGAATTGCTGACCAAGGATTTCGCGCTGCCGAAGGACCGGCTGCTGGTCACGGTCTATTCAGAAGATGAAGACGCCGCCGATATCTGGAAAAAGGTCGCTGGGATCGGCGATGATCGCATCATCCGTATCCCGACTTCCGATAATTTCTGGCGCATGGGGGATACCGGTCCCTGCGGCCCCTGTTCCGAGATTTTCTTCGACCATGGCGACAAGATTTTCGGCGGCCCGCCGGGCAGCGCCGATCAGGATGGTGATCGCTTCATCGAAATCTGGAACCTGGTTTTTATGCAGTTCTTGGAAGAACCTGCCGGCACGCGTAACCCGCTGCCGCGGCCTTCCATTGATACCGGCATGGGGCTTGAACGCTTCGCCGCCATTCTGCAAGGCAAGCACGATAACTACGACACGGACACTTTGCGTGCCATTATTCTGGCGAGTGCGGAAGCCACCAGCCAAGACCCGGATGGCCCCTTCCGGTCCAGCCACCGCGTTGTGGCAGACCATTTGCGCGCCGGCGCCTTTCTGATTGCCGATGGTGTGCTGCCTTCCAATGAAGGCCGCGGCAATGTGCTGCGCCGCATCCTGCGCCGCGCCATGCGCCACGCGCATATGATGGGATCGCGTGAGCCCTTGATGCATCGCATCCTGCCTTCGCTGATACGGCAAATGGGCACGGCCTATCCGGAATTGGTGCGCGCCCAGGCGCTGATTTCCGAAACACTCAAGCTTGAAGAAACGCGCTTCAGTTCGCTGCTGGAACGTGGCCTTCATCTGCTGGCGGAAGAAACCGGCAAGCTTGGGTCAAACCAGACCCTGCCGGGCGACATCGCCTTCCGGCTTTATGATACCTTCGGTTTCCCCTTGGACCTGACGCAAGATGCTTTGCGCGGTGAAGGCCGTGCCGTGGATGTGGAAGGCTTCAACGCCGCCATGGCCGAGCAAAAGCGCCGCGCCCGTGCGGCCTGGGCCGGCAGCGGGGAAGCGGCGACTGAAAGCCTCTGGTTCGATGTGCAGGACAAGATCGGCGCCAGCGAATTCCTAGGCTATTCTACCGAAGTCGCGGAGGGCGAGATCACCGCGTTGGTGGTGGATGGCAAGGTGGTGGATCACGCCGCGGTCGGCACCGAAGTTGCGGTGCTGCTGAACCAGACGCCATTTTATGCCGAAAGCGGCGGCCAGGTTGGCGATACGGGCGTGATTGTCGCGGGCGATGCCTGCCGGATCGAGGTCCGCGATACGCAAAAGAAGCTCGGCAATCTTTTCCTGCATCTGGGCAGGGTTGTGCATGGCGAAGCGAAGCCTGGCATGGCGGTCAGTGCCACGGTGGAGCATGCGCGCCGGTCCAATATCCGCGCGCATCATTCGGCTACGCATTTGCTGCATGAAGCTTTGCGCCGGCGGCTTGGTACGCATGTCGCACAGAAGGGCAGCTTGAATGCGCCGGATCGGTTGCGCTTTGACGTTTCCCACAATAAGCCCATGGAAGCCGAAGAACTCGCCTGGGTGGAGGCGGAGGTGAATGCCCGCATTCGCGAAAATGCCGAGGTGATCACGCGGCTGATGACACCGGAAGCAGCGGTGGAAGCCGGCGCCATGGCGCTGTTCGGCGAAAAATACGGCGAAGAAGTGCGCGTGGTTGGCATGGGCCATGACCCGGCGGCGACCGACAAGCATGGCGTTTATTCTTTGGAACTTTGTGGCGGCACGCATGTGCGGCGCACCGGGGATATCGGCCTGTTCAAGATTGTTGCCGAGGGCGGTGTCAGCGCCGGCGTCAGGCGCGTGGAAGCCGTCACGGGTGATGCGGCACTCGCCTACATCAATGAGATGGAAGAAAGCCTGACGGCGGCGGCGGCAGTGCTAAAGGCGCAGCCTGGCGAATTGGCCGGGCGCATCGCCGCACTTGTCGAGGAACGGCGCAAGCTGGAACGCGATGTGACGGAGCTGCGCAAGAAGCTCGCGACCGGTGGCGGCGGGGCGGAGATTGAGGAAGTGGCCGGGCTACGGCTTTCGCTGCGTGATCTGGGCGAAGTACCGCCGCGCGATTTGAAGGGCCTGGCTGAGGCCATTCTGAAGGGCGGCAGCGCCGATGTGGTTGCGCTGATCAGCACGGCTGAAGGCAAGGCGAGTATCGTCGTTGCGGTGGCGGAAGCCGCCAAGGACCGCGCCGATGCGGTGGCTTTGGTGCGCGCGGCCTCAGCGGCGGTGGGTGGCAAGGGCGGTGGCGGGCGCCCCGATATGGCGCAGGCTGGCGGGCCGGATGCGGCCAATGCGGCAGAAGCGCTGGCGGCGGTGAAGGCGGCTTTGGCGGGGTAGGCGTTCGGGCCTTGGCCTTTCGCGCCATGAGCGATCTTCGGATAGGGATTGACCTGTCGCATGCTGAACGCAACGCGATTGCGGTGCGGGAAATGCTGATCGCGCTCCGCACAAAATATGACCTCGGCGCCTATGAATACTGCAAGGAGGTCAGCATAGCGCCGACGATGCTTCCTTACAGCCACCCGGTGATCAGGCTGACTACCGGCTATTGGACCGAGACTGCCTTGCTGGCAAACTATATCCACGAGCAGATGCATTGGTATGCGACCTGGTATTCCCACAAGCATACCGACCAGTGGCGTGCGGTGTGGGAAGCACTTGAACAACGCTATCCTGATCCGCCCATCGGGCGCGGCGAAGGCGCCGATACGCTTTCCTCAACGCATCTGCACCTAATCGTGAATTGGCTGGAAATTGAGGCGCTCAGCAGCCTGATTGGCGCGCAAGCCGCGAAGCAGCATGTCGCGAATCTGCGTTACTATCGCTGGATTTATGCAACCGTCATACGGGATTGGCAGCCATTAGGGGAGCTTTATGCTTCCCATTATCTGATGCCGATCCTCCAGGCCCATGAAATGAGCCCGGAGGATCTTGCCCTTGCTGCGCGGCTTGACGAAGCCTGAGAACAGTGGAGCCGCCTCACATCTCACAAAGCGTGAGCGTGCGGCCTTCGATCAGCGCCGCATAGGCATCGCGCACCTTGGCAAGGCGCGGGTTCTTGGTGTGCACATCCACCGCCGCGCGGTCCTGATAGACCTCACACAGCATGATGCGGCTTTTGTCATGCGCGCCATCCTTGTCGAGCGGTTGCAGCACATCAAAGCGCTCACAGCCTGGTTCTTCCTGAAGCGTCAGGCGGGCATGTTCGCGGATGATCGCATCAAAGGCCGCGTGCTGGCCTTCCTTGATCTTGAATTCAACGGCGATGGCGATTTTGGGCATTGGGTATCCTCCTGTTTGTAAAATTTGTGATGTTCAGGGAAGTTTGGCGCCGCCGCGTGCTTGCAGCCGCGCCAGCAAATAATCAATCTCCGCCGTGGTTTCCGGCGAAAGCTTGGGGGCGGGCGTACGCAAAGCCGCATGGGCGATGATGCCGCGCCGCGCCAGAATGTGCTTGCGGATGGCAAGGCCAAGCCCCGGCTGCAATTCGCTGCGGATTAGCGGCAGATGCAAATCAAAGGCATCCTGTGCGGCATCGCGCTTGCCTGCCGCCATTAGTGCAATGACCTCGGCCAGCATTTCCGGGAAGGCATAGCCGGTCATGATGCCATCGGCGCCGCGCGACAGTTCTTCTGGCAGGAATTGTCCGCCATTACCGCCGAGGATGCTGATGCGCGGCATCTTGCCTTCCGATTCCATCTTCCGGATGGCGGAAAGCTTATCAAGCCCAGGATAATCTTCGGCCTTCAGCATCACCAGCCGCGGGTCAGCGGCGACGCGCGCCACCATGCCAGCGCTGATGTGAATGCCGGTCAGTTGCGGGAAATCCTGCAAAACAAAAGGCGCATCGCCCACCGCATCCATGGCCTGCATGATATAGGACAGCACCGCATCATCGCCCTTGAGGCCCGGCGCCGGCGCCACCATGATGCCCGCCGCACCCAAATCAAGCGCACCACGCGCCACAGCGCGCATGCTGGCAAAACCGGGCGCCGAGGCACCCACCACCACCGGTACGCGCCCCGCCACGCGATTGATCACGCGCGCGACGAAGCTAATGGCTTCTTCCTGATCGAGCTTCGGCGCTTCACCCATCACCCCAAGCAGCGTGAGCCCACTGGCACCCGCGGCCAGAAAGGCATCGGTCATGCGATCTGCGCTGGCCAGATCAAGCGCGCCATCAGGCAGGAAGGGGGTGGGCGCAATGACGAAAACGCCCTTGGCATTTCTGGTGAGCATGGAAGGGTCCTCAAATGTTGGGGAGAACATAGAACAAGCCGCTTGCCTCGCCCAGGCTTGACGCCTGGCATAAAGCGCCATCCCATGAGGGCTTGAAGCCAAGCGGTCAGGAACACGCCATGTCCCAACATCAGGTGCAGCATTACCTCGCCGTCCGAGAGGATTGGCTCGCCGCGCGGCAGGAAGAAATCCTGGACCCCGCGCAGGTGATCATTGATCCGCACCATCATCTTTGGGACCGGCCGGGCTGGCGCTATCTGCATGATGAATTCCTGGCCGATCTGAAAAGTGGCCATAACGTCAAGGCGACGGTTTATGTCCAAGCGCGGTCCATGCACCGCGCGGCGGGGCCTGAGGCTTTGAAACCAGTGGGTGAGACTGAATTCGTCACCGGCATTGCCGCGATGTTCGCAAGCGGCATCTATGGAGATATCGCCGCCAATGTCGGGATTGTGGGCTATGCCGACCTGACGCTGGGGGACGCCGTGCAGCCGGTGCTGGAAGCGCATATCGCGGCTGCCGGTGGGCGGTTTCGCGGCATTCGCCATATCGCGACCTGGGACCCTGACCCTGTGATGCTGAACCCGGCCTATACGCCGGCAGAAGATATGATGGACAGCGCTGCGTTTCGTGCAGGTTTCGCAGCCCTTGGGCGGAATGGGCTTTCTTTCGATGCCTGGATTTATTTCCACCAAATCCCGCGCTTGGCCTCACTCGCGCGCGCCTTCCCCGAAATCCCGATCGTGCTGGATCATTGCGGCGGGATTCTTGGCATCGGCCCCTATGCCGGTAAGCGTGATGAGGTTTTCGCTGCCTGGTCGCGCAATATGGCGGAACTGGCGCAATGCCCGAATGTCATGGTGAAGGTGGGCGGGCTTGGCATGCGCTTGCCGGGCTTTGGGCTTGAAGCGGGCGCGATGGCGCCTTCATCGGAAGAACTGGCCGAACATTGGCGCCCTTGGATGGAACGCTGCATCGCGCTTTTCGGCACGCAGCGCTGCATGTTTGAAAGCAATTTTCCGGTGGATAAGGGCGGCTATGGCTATGCGGTCGGCTGGAATGCCTTCAAGCGCATCGCCGCTGGCGCCTCGGCCGAGGAAAAGGCGGATTTGTTCTGGCGGAGTGCCGCGCGGTTTTATCGGCTGCCGCAGTTTCTTTGAGAGAAAATTGATCCGGCGGCGGCACGTGTGGCCGCCGGGTCATTGATCAGAACAGCTTTGGCCAGCGTGACGTGCGGTTGCGTTCCTGCTCGGCGGTCAATTCATAAGGCCCGTCGCGCACATTGCTATAGGGCGGCGTGCCCACTGGCGGCGTGGTCCAGCAATCCACCTTGCCCAGGCTGCGGGTACAGATGGGCTGCACTGGCGGCGGCGGGTCTGAGCCGCAATAGGTCTGGCCCTTGGCGACCCGGACATAGGAGCAATCCTGGCCCGTCAGCAAGGACACCACATTATCGCCGACGCCGCGCTGGGTGAAAACGAGCGATACCCCCTCAACCGCCGCTGGAATGGCGAGCAAAGGCGCGCCGGGGGCACCAATGCTTTCGCAGCCGGCCAGCAGCAGAGAGACCATCAAGAAGGAGCGTATTTTACGCATGGCGCCATAACACCCTAAAAAAGTTAATGAATTACAAATTTTTTCCTAAATTCTTTACCATCTCGCGCCGCAAAAGTGAAATTCCCCGTTTGACCGGCGCGGCGGAAGGGCTTAGCCCTGCGCCAATCGTCACTATGACTGAGGACCACTTTGCCCGATATCTTTGATGAGGTTGCGGAAGACCTTCGCGCTGAACGCGCCCGCCGGCTGTGGAAGCGCTACGGGACCCTGGTCCTGGGCGCGCTTGTCTTCGTGCTGGCCGGAATCGGCGCCCATCAAGGCTGGCGCTGGTATGAAGCGCGAGAGGCTGAAAAGGCCGGCATGGCCTTCATGGCGGCCCATCGCGCGGCGGAAGCTGAAGGGGCTGACCTCAAATCCATGGCGCAGCGCTTTGAAGAAGCCTCGCGCGGGGCGCCCGCTGGCTATCGTGATTTGGCGCGGCTGCGCGCTGCCGCACTCAAGGCGGAGACCGGTGATTTGCCGGAAGCGCTCCGGCTTTATGACGCCATCGCTTCCGATAGCAGTGCTGACCCGTTGTATCGGGATTTAGCATCCCTGTTGTGGGTCATCCGCTCACTCGATCAGGGGGATTTGGCCATGCTGGCCGCGCGCATCACGCCGCTGGTCCGCCCCGACTCGGCATGGAATGCCTCGGCGCGCGAAGTCGCCGGGCTGATAGCCTTGCGTGCGGGGCGGCGCGATGAAGCGCGCCTAGCCTTTCAGGCGCTGGCCGCTGATGTCACGGCGCCGCGTGGGGTTCGGGAAAGGGCTCAACGTCTTGCCATGGGGCTTGAAGGATGATGGGGCGGGATATCTCTCGGCGCGCTTGGTTGCTTGGCTCGGTTGGGCTTCTGGCCGGCTGCGATACCCTCGACAGTATTTTTGGCGAACGACGCGTGAAGATTCTCGGTGAGCGGAAATCGGTGCTCACCCTGCCGGATCGCACGGTGGAAGCGGACCCTGAAGCGCAGCGGCTCAATGTCTCCCTGCCCGCGCCGGAAGGGCGCAGCCTTTGGCCGCAGCTTGGCGGCGGGGCTAGTCATGCGGGGGGGCATATCGCCCTTGGCGCCAATCTGCGGCAGGCTTGGTCCAGTAGCTATGGTACCGGCACATCTTATCGCCGCCGTGTGATAGCGGGGCCGGTGGCCAGCGCGGATCGCGTTTTCATGGGCGATGCGGAGGGCTATGTATCGGCCTTCGACATTACCAATGGCGCACGCCGCTGGCGCGTTGATACGCGCCCCGAAAATGAACGCGGCGAAGGCGGTGATGCGGGCGTGATCGTTGAAGGCGACACGGTTTTTGTTACAACCTTGCTTTCGGAAGTACTGGCGCTTTCCGCCGTCGATGGATCGGTGAAATGGCGTGTACGCGTGCAAGCCCCGATGCGCGGTGCGGCTTCCTTCGCAAATGGGCGGCTATTCGTCACCACCTTGGATAGCCAGCTTTTGGCGCTTTCGGCCGAAGATGGAAAAATTTTGTGGCGCTACCGTGCCCAGGCCATCCAGACCGTGCCGCTTGGTCTGCCGCCGCCCGCGATCGCTGGCGATACCGTGGTGGCCGGCTTTCCTTCCGGAGAAATCCTGGCCTTCCGCGCCAATGATGGCCGCGTGATCTGGAGCGACAGCCTAGCCGCTACCGGTGGCACCAGCTTGGCCGATGTGGGCAGTGTGCGTGCTGCCCCAGTGATATCGGGGAATAGCGTCATTGCCATAGGCATGGGGGGCATTGGGCTTTCGATTGATCTGCGGTCTGGTCGGCGCATTTGGGAACGCGAATTCGGCGGCACGGAAATGCCCTGGGCTGCCGGTGAATGGGTCTTTGGCGCCACCGATACTAGCGAAATAGCGGCGCTTCAGCGCGATACCGGCCAGGCGCACTGGGCGGCATCGCTGCGCCCGCCCGCGCAGGGCAATAAGCCGCAAGAAATGGTGCAGCTTTCGTCGCCGCTGCTGGCTGGCGGCCGGCTTTTTGTCGGCACCAGCTTGGCAGAGCTTGTCTCGCTTAATCCCTCCAATGGTGACGTGCTGGGGCGCCAACGCCTGCCAGGCGCGCTTTCCCTGCCAATGCTTGCGGTGGGTGGGCGCCTGATTGTCGCCACTGATGATGGCAGCCTGATCGCCTTTGCAGGCGAAGGCTGAGTAGAGCCCCTTGATGCAGCCCGTCATTGTCATTTTAGGCCGGCCCAACGTCGGCAAATCCACGCTGTTTAATCGGCTGGCGCAGCGGCGTATGGCGCTGGTGCATGACACGCCGGGCGTGACGCGTGACCGCAAGGAAGTGACCGCGCGTATCGCCGGACGCGATGTGACCTTGGTGGATACCGCCGGGCTTGAGGAAGCCCCACCCGATACCGTGCCCGGCCGTATGCGCGCGAGTTCTGAGGCCGCTTTGCGTGGCGCCTCGCTCGTGCTGTTTGTGATGGATGCGCGCGCCGGCATCACGCCTGCGGATCGCGCATTCGCGGCTTGGCTCAGGCGGATGCGCGTGCCGGTGCTGGTTGTCGCGAATAAGGCAGAGGGCCGCGCCGGCACCACCGCGGCCATGGAGGCCTTTGAATTGGGCCTGGGCGACCCGGTGCCGGTGAGTTCTGAACATAGCGATGGCTTTGGCAATTTACATGATGAAATCGCCGCCAAACTTGGCCCGCTGCCCGAGGAGGAGCCAGAGGAAGAAGATAAAGAACGCCCGCTCCGCCTTGCCATTGTGGGCCGGCCCAATGCCGGCAAATCCACGCTGCTGAATGCGCTGCTTGGTGAAGACCGCATGATCACCGGGCCCGAACCCGGCCTGACGCGCGATGCCGTCGCCGTGCAATGGCGCGATTCCACCGGCGGTGAGGTGCGGCTGGTGGATACTGCCGGCATGCGCAAGAAGGCGCGGGTGCAGGAAGTGCTGGAGCAGATGTCGGTCGCGTCTTCCCTTGCTGCGCTCAAGGAAGCGGAAGTGGTGGTGCTGGTGCTTGATGCGCTGCTTGGCATGGATGAACAGGATTTGCGCATTGCCCGCCTGGTGGAACGCGAAGGCCGCGCTTTGGTGATCGCGCTCAATAAATGGGATGCGGTGGAAGACCGCAATGTGGCGCGCAAGCGCGTTGAAGACGCGCTGATGACATCCCTCTCGCAATCAAAAGGCGTTCCCATGGTGCCGCTTTCTGCGGCAACTGGACGGGGCGTTGATAAACTGATGCCCGCGGTGCGCGCGGCCTATGCGCTCTGGAATCGCCGCATCCCGACCGGGGAGGTCAATCGCTGGTTCGAAGCCGCGCTGGCCCGGCATCAGGCGCCACTGGTGGATGGCAGGCGCATAAAGCTTCGCTACGCCACCATGCCCAAGGCGCGTCCACCCACGATGGTGATTTTCGGCACGCGGGCCGATGAATTGCCGGATGATTATCGGCGCTATCTGGTGAATTCCTTCCGCGAGCATTTCACCATGCCGGGCGTGCCGATCCGGCTGCAAATGCGATCCCCGCGCAACCCCTATGCCGAGAATGACGGCTAGAGCAGATCACGTTCAGATGGAATCATCTGAACGTGTGAAGATGCTCGAAAAACAACGATGTAG
>JBILPX010000006.1:0-23946 GCA_044373565.1 Roseomonas sp. | reverse complement strand
GCCTGACCCTGCATGGGCCGAATGATCGCTACCCGAATGATGCGCGGATCACGCAAGCCGTTGGGCAGATGTGGACCCGCATTGGCATTCGCACCCAGGTGGATGTGGCGCCTTATGCCAGCTTCATCGCCAGGGCATCGCGTCAGGAATTTTCGGTATTCCTGGTTTCCTGGGGCAGTTCCACCGGTGAACCCATGGCAGGTTTGCGTTCCATCGCTGCCACTTATGACCGGGCGCGCGGCACAGGTTCAGTCAATCGCGGGCGCTATTCCAACCCCGAGTTTGATACGCTGCTTGCCACCGCCGCGCGGGAATTGGACCCCGCCAAGCGTGAAACCCTGCTGCGCCAGGCAACACGTGTGGTGGTGGAAGATGCCGGCATCATCTCCACCCATTTGCAGAAGAATATCTGGGCGATGCGGCGCGGCTTCGCCCATGATTCCCGCGTGGATGAAAGAACCCGCGCGCAGGATGTGACACACGCGCGTTAGCGCAATCTTGGGTCGCATTTTCCGAGTCGCCAAGTGATTCCACTTGGCTTGAAAATGCTCCGGCATTGGTCGCATTTTCCGAGTCGCCAAGTGATTCCACTTGGCTTGAAAATGCTCCGGTAATTCTACTGTGGCGCGCTGCTGGCCGGCGCTGGTGTCTTCATCATCGTCCCGGTCATGGGGATGAAGTAAACGCCCACATCCTTGCGGCTGCGAACGCGGCCTTCCTCATCCTTCGTGTAGATGTAGAGGAACTGACCGCGCCGGAAGGGCTGGCCGATGGGGATGACCAGCCGGCCGCCCGGCTTCAACTGCTGCAACAGCGCGGGCGGCACATATTGCGCGGCGCAGGTGACGATGATGGTGTCAAACCCGCCCGTCACTTCCGGCCAGCCGAAGAAGCCATCGCCCACGCGGGTTTCCACATTGGTCAAGCCAATGGGTGCAAAAATACGTTGCACGCCA
Source organism: Roseomonas sp. (assembly GCA_044373565.1). Taxonomy (GTDB): domain Bacteria; phylum Pseudomonadota; class Alphaproteobacteria; order Acetobacterales; family Acetobacteraceae; genus Neoroseomonas. The sequence goes on along the minus strand of JBILPX010000006.1, from coordinate 22,990 downwards.
CGTCCCAGCGGTTCGATGATTTCGATGGAATACTGCTTGGCGACAATGCGTGACAGCCAAGCCGCCTGAAAGCCGGAACCCGTGCCGATTTCCAACACGACATGATCGGGCTTTGGCTGGCAGGCCTGGGTCATATAGGCTTGGCCCAAATAGTCTGACAGGGCGGAGCCAAACCCAATAGCCCAGGGCTTTGCCTCAGTCTCATAGGCGTTGGAGGCTGCGGCCTGACGCGCTTCGTAGTTGTAATGGAAATATTCGCGCGGTAATTCAGCGAAGCTACGCAGCACAGCGGGATCTGCCTCCCCAAAGCGGGATTTCAGATAGGCTTCCATCCGCGCCAAGGTTGGCTGTCGCCGCGCCTGAATGGCAGCGAAGGCGCCTTCCGATATTTCCGTGGGCCGGCCAGAAGCGGCCATGGCCGCGACATAAGCCGAGCGATCCCAAGCGGGCGTTTGTGCCTTGATCGCCGGCGCGAAAAGCAAGCCTGCGCCAGTCACGGTCAAAGCGCGGCGGGATAAAAGCATCGTCATTTCCTTGGCCAAACCGATATGGTGGCGAGATAACAAATACTGCCGCAAAGCAAAAGGGCTGAAAGGCCAATGCCATGCCCAATCAGATTGGCAAGCGGCGTGGCCACCACCGAAAAAGCGCCATTCAGCGCCCAAGCCCAGGGCAGCAAAGCGGGGCCTTCCTGCTGAAACCGATCAAGCCCGAGCGGAAAGGGAAGGCCGAGCGCAATGGAAATGGGTGCAAGGACCAGCACCAGCATGGCCACGCGCAGCGCCCAAGGCCAATCGAGAATCGCAAGAATACCGGCATGGGCCAAGCCGATGGCCAGCACGCAAGCCCCCACCACAATCAGCCCTATCCATCTGAGTGTTGTCGCAGGCTTTGTCACACGTTCAACCATCATGGCGCCAAGCCCGGAGCAAACCAGCATCACGGTCAAGACCAGCGCGAAGCCAAAAGTCCGGTCCCCCAACAACAGCACCGCATATTCGATGAAGGCGATTTCAATGAGCAAAAATCCAAGCCCGAGTGCCGGGAAATAAATCAACGCGCGCCCGAGTATTGCTTTCGGCACACGCAGCGCTCCGCGCGCGAATATCGGCAAGGCGCTGACCAGCAAAGCAAGGATGATCGCCTGCGCCAGCACCGCCACATTCACCAGCAGGCCGATTTCCTGTTGTGGCAGGATTTCCATCCGCTCCAGCGCCCGCGGCAAGGCTGGCATCCTTACAAGCGGCGATAGCCATGGCCGATCTGCCGTGATGGGTGAACGGTCAAAGGCATCAAGGGGCATGGTGCCGGCCAGCAGCATGCGCATTTCCTCGGCCACCGCATCACTGGGCGCGCCGGTTTGCACCATGCCGGAATCGAGCGAAATCGCCGGCAGGTCATTCCAAATCTCGCGGCCTTCCAGGGAAAGATGCGGCGCGTAGGAAATATCGAAGGACCTGGCCTCGGCAAAGGCCAGCAGCTTTTCCATGCGTTCCAGCGTCAGCGGATCGCGGGCCATCAGCACGCGCAAATTCCACGCCGATCTGATCACCGCCATATGCGCCGCGGGTTCCTTGATGCCTGCCTCTAGCAGCGCCGCATGGGCGGTGGCCAGTACGCGCACGGCATAGACTGGCAATTCGCGAATGCCGATCGGCAGGGAAATCATGCCCCCCGGCTGGAGCATTCCAAGCAAGCTCGCCAAAGCTTCAACCGTATAGGTATGGCGGTTCGCATCGGCCGCGCCAAGAAAATCGCCTGAAATATCGACAAGATCATAGGCACCTTCTGCCCTGAGTGGATGCGCATCCGAAATCTGAACGCGCGAGTCCCGTGGCAAGGCGGGTGAAGGGCCGAAGCCCTGTACCAAGGCTTCCCGCAGTGTGGGTTCAGGTTCAATCACCATGACGCCCGCGGCGCCAAGCTTCAGCACCTCCGCCACGCGAAAACCGCCCGCCGCGCCAAGGATAAGCACGCGCGGCTGGGCCAACATGGCATAGGGCGCGGCATCAAGTGCAGCCGGCGCATGGCCGGCCTGGGGCGTTTCCATCGGAAGTGCCGCGATGCGCGCGCCATCCCGATAAAGCCCGAAAGCGCGTGGCGGTGCGGGGGTGCCAAGCACACCGGCATTATTGGACACATCCGTATCCAATCTTTCAGTGAAGTTATCGAGCAATTGATAAACGCCGCGTGGCGTATAGCGTTCCGCCACCACGCGGCTTTCCGGCACATTCAAGGGCGCATAGATCGGCTTGAATTCGTTGACGCGCGGGGCAGCGAGCAGAAAAATCGCGACCTCTGCGACCAATAAGCTTCCCAGCGCCGACACGCGCCACGCACCCTTGGCTGATAAAATCGCAGCCACAGCAAGCAAGGGCAGCAAGGCCGGCACCAGGTGGAAAGGATGCAGCACCGCCATCAGCATCAGCGCAAGGCAGGCACCCAATCCAGCGCCGAGCAGATCATACCCATAGACCTTGCCGACCTGGTGTGAATACACAACAAAATTCAGTGAAACCGCAAAGCCCGCCAGGAAGAAGAAGGGAAACAGCGCTGCATAGTAAAGCGCAATATTGCCAAGCTGCGGCCAGGCGGTTGCGGGGTTTTGCAGCTCAAGCGGGTTGAAGCCATTGCTTGTTGTGGCAATCCAGCCCGCCGCGCCAGTCAGCAACATGGCCAAAGGCAAGCCCGGCAAAAGCCAGCTTGCATGGCGGAGAAAAACCTGCCGCCCCAGCACCATGACCACGCCCGAGACAGCGAATCCCATCATGGCGATGGAAATTACCCAATAGCCATATTCAGACCAGGAAGCGACTGCGAAGAGGCGCGTGAGCGCGATTTCAACACCAACCGCCGTGGCGGCGATCAGAAACAGGGGCAATAGGGTGAGCATCAGGTCCAGGCTGCCTTATGGTTCAAAAACTGCAATAGCTCGGCATTGAAGCGATCTGGCCGATCCACGAAAAGCGCGTGGCCCGCATCCTCATAAATTGAAACGCTGGGCGCAGGATGGCGCGTGGCCACCGCTTCCGCCTGGGTGCGCAGCCGTGGCGTGACGGCGTAGAAAACTGGGCGGCGCGTTGCATAAAGCGCCTGGCGCCAGAATTCCCGCGGGCGAGGATAGGAAAGCAGCTTGATGGAAGCTTCCACAGGCATGCGCTGCGCTTCGCGCGCAATGCCATCCAAATAGGCGGCATCTTGGGGCGTGCGATACATGCTGTTCACAAAGCCACGCATGGTTTTGTCACGTTCCTTGCGCAGATTGTTGAAGAAACTGGAAGCGCGGGGCGGCGGCGGATCAGCCTCCCCCACCGAATTGTCAATCAGCACAAGGCCGGCAAGGCGCGAATCTCCCTTCAGATCAAGCCAGGAAAGCGCATCCAGCACGCCAAGCGACCAGCCGGCCAACACCACACGACCCGGCGGTAGTTGGTCCAACAAATCGGCAATGTCGCGCCCACGGCGTTCCGGTTCATAGCCCTGCGCAGGAATGGCGCTTTGCCCCTGGCCGCGCGGATCGAAGGCAATCACAGAAAAATTCTGCTGGAAGTAAGCGATCTGCGGGGCGAAGATGCGCGCAGGCATGCACCAACCGGGCACGAAAACCAGAAGGCGTCCGCTGCCGTTTTGCGCATAATGCAAGCGCACCCCGTCGCTGGAGCGGAAGAACTTGCTTTGCGCTGCTGCGTTCGCGTTGCGGACCAGAAGGAAAGGTGCCGCCAGCAACGCGCGGCGTACGGCGTTCATAATGGTCGTCTTGCCTTCAGTGCAGCAGCCAGCGTGCCATCATCCAGCACATCCAAAGCGCCACCAATCGGCACGCCCTGCGCGAGCCGCGTGATGGCAATGCCGCTTGGCTTCAGCCGATCCGTCACGTAATGCGCGGTGGTCGCCCCTTCCACCGTTGCGGGCAGGGCCAGGATCACCTCGGTAATGCCATCCTGTTCAATCCGCGCGAGCAGTGGCTGAATGGCCAAATCTTCCGGCCCGGTGCCGGACAATGCGGAAAGCATGCCGCCCAGAACATGAAAAAGCCCCTGATGGGCATGGGCGCGTTCCAAAGCCCATAAATCCGCAACCCCTTCCACCACACACACCAGCCTCCGGTCCCGATGCGGATCGCGGCAGATGGCGCAAGGGGATATGGCGTCCAGATTGCCGCAAACCTCGCAGGGTTTGACGGCAGCCGCCGCATCACGCAGCGCTGCGGCCAAGGGCAGCATTTGGCTATCCGGGTCCATCAGCATTTTAAGTGCGGCGCGGCGCGCACTGCGCCGGCCAAGGCCAGGCAGGCGCGACAGCAGCGCAATCAAATGCTCGATCGGGTCGTTATGCAGCATCACGCTGCACGCTTCCTCAGAAGGGCAGCTTCATGCCTGGCGGCAGATTCATACCCGCGGTCGCCTTTTGCATTTCGGCCGCCATGGTGGATTCCACCTTCTGTTTGGCATCGGCATGGGCGGCGACGAGCAAATCTTCCAGCACTTCGCGTTCATCCGCATTCATCAGCGAAGGATCAATGGTCACGCGGCGCAAATCACCCTTGCCGGTCAGGCGCACCACCACCATGCCGCCGCCGGATTGGCCTTCCACTTCGGTGGCTTCCAGCTTGGCCTGCATTTCCTGCATGCGCGATTGCATCTGCTGCGCCTGCTTCAACATATTGCCCAGGTTCTTCATGGTCTCTTTCGCCTAAAAATCATCGGGAGGGGTTTCATCATCGCCGTAAGCGGGTTCGGCATCGGGTGGCGCGAAATCGCGCGCATCATCATCGGCCAGGGCGGCATTGCGCGAAAGCCCATAGGCATCGGCGGCGCCATCATGCACCGCTTCAATCGTCGCCCCAGGAAAGGCCGCCAGGATGGCCTGCACCAAGGGATGCGCGCGGGCCGAAGTAAGCCGATCAGCCGCCGCTTCCTTGCCTTGGGCAGCCAGTGTCGGTGCGCCGGCTTCCTGGGTGATGATCACCGTCCAGCGCTGGCCGGTCGCTTCCGTCAGCAGCGCGGTCAATTGCGCGGCCAGATCGCGCGGTGCGTCGGGTTCCGGGTTGATTTCAAGCCGCCCCGGCGCAATGCGTACCGGGTGCACACTATGGCGAAGCTGCGCATGCAATAGCGGCTTTATGCCGGAAGCCAGCGCCACAATTTCCTGCCAGGTGCTGGGCTGCGCCAGCGCGGTCACAGGCGGGCTTGGCGCTGCTTCGGCCCGCACCGGCGCACCGCCGGCCACCGCGCGCAAGCCGCCGCCGCCGCCACCTGGTGCAGGGCGAGGCGCGGAGCCAACCTCGCCCGCTTCGGTCAGGCGCTTCACCAAATCACCCGGTGTTGGCATATCCGCCACGTGGGCAATGCGGATCAGCACCATTTCCGCCGCGGCGCGACGATCAGCGCCTTCAAGCTGCAATTCGCCAATGCCCTTCAGCAGCATTTGCCAGGTGCGGCCCAGGACCGGCACGGAAAGCCTTTGCGCCAAAGCCGCACCACGCACACGCTCGGCTTCTGGCAGAGACCCATCCTGGCGCAGCGCGGGGGCCGCGCGAAAGCGCGTCAGCAAATGGCAAAGCTCGGCCAGATCCTGCAAAATGACTAAGGGGTCAGCGCCCAATTCATGCGCGCGATCCATGATGCCAAGTGCGGCGGCAATATCCCCGCCCATCAGCGCTTCCATCAAATCAATGATCATGGCGCGGTCCGCCAAGCCCAGCATATCGCGCACCGCTTCCGCGCGCACTTCGGCAGAACCGGATTGGCCAATCGCCTGATCCAGCAGGGAAAGCCCATCACGCACGGAACCATCGGCAGCGCGCGCAATCATTGCCAGCGCATCGGCTTCCGCCGTCACCGCTTCCTTGTCGCAAATCCGCGCGAAATGCTGCGCCAGGCTATCTTGCGGCACGCGGCGCAAAGCGAAGGTCTGGCAGCGGCTGCGAATGGTGATCGGCACCTTGCGCAATTCTGTTGTTGCCAGAACGAAAGTGACGCCGGATGGCGGTTCTTCCAGCGTCTTCAGAAACGCATTGAAGGCAGCACCCGACAGCATATGGCATTCATCAAGGATAAAAACCTTCTGCCGCCCTTGGCTCGCGCGGAAGCGGAGCGCTTCGCGCAATTCCCGCACATCATCCACGCTATTATTGGAAGCGGCGTCCAGCTCCACCACATCTGGATGCCGATCCGCGAGAATCGCCCTGCATTCCGGGCAAACACCGCAAGGGTCCGCCGTGGGGCCACCCTTGCCATCCACGCCAATGCAATTCAGCGCGCGGGCAATGATGCGCGCCGTGGTGGTTTTGCCGACGCCGCGCACGCCGGTCAGCAAAAAGGCGTGATGCACGCGCCCCTGGGCAAAAGCATGGCGCAGCGTGCGCACCAGCACATCCTGCCCGATCAAATCATCAAAGCTGGTGGGCCGGTATTTCCGCGCGAGCACGCGGTAGCCCGGCTGTTCGGCTGGCCTCGCCACCGGGGCGGGCGTCGGCGCAGGCGGCGTAGGTTCGCCGAAAAGCCCCGGGCCTTCTGGCGCCGGCGGTTCGGGCAGGCCCGCTTCTTCCGGCTTGTCATCGCCAGGCGCGGGAAGCGGTGAGCCGAACATATCGGAAGCCATGGCGCGGGGCGGTCTCTCGAAAAAGGTGGAAGGCCGGCAAGCGACCCGAACAAGAACCCGTTACGGCTGCTTCCTTCCGGACCTGACCGGGTTGGCGAGGAGCCCGTCCACCGCCGACCTTCCGAAAGCACCATATCATGTCCCTATGCCCCAATGCCAATGGGGGGGCTTGGTTGCCGCGCGCCGTGCCGCGTGGCAGGGTCCCGTTTATGCTTTCGATCCCCGCCAGCCGAACCAATGCCTATACGGGCAGCCCGCTAGACCGGGCATCCCATCGCCGCGAGGACGCCGCCTTCATTGAAGCGGCGCTTGCTGATCCCCAGACGGTTTTCGCCCCCGTCTGGCGCGCCCGCAGCCTGATGCGCGGCGTGGCGGAAGGTGCGCCCCAGGCCGTTTTGCTGACGGGGGAGGCTGCCAGCGCGCTTCGTATGGCAGGCGGGCCCTGGGCTTGGCTGGGTGAATGGGAGGGTCGGCAGGTCTTTGCCGTGGATTGTTCCACCGCGGATGACCCGATTCCCCTGCTGCCCGCGGAATTGGGTGTTTTCACCGATCTGCGCCAGGTGGCTGGGCTGCTGCCGCCTGGGGAAGCCAGCGTGCTGGCCCATGCCCGCGGCCTGATGCATTGGCGCACCAAGCATCGGTTTTGTGGCGTTTGCGGCGGCGTTTGTGAACCGCGCAGCGCTGGCAATGCCATGAGCTGCACGGTCTGCAATACGCAGCATTTCCCGCGTACCGACCCCGCCGTGATCATGCTGGTGGTGCGCGGCGATTCCTGCCTGTTGGGCCATTCGCAGCGCTTCCCGAATACCACCATGTATTCAACGCTCGCCGGCTTTGTGGAACCCGGCGAAAGCCTGGAAGAAGCGGTGCGGCGAGAGGTGCATGAGGAAGCGGGCGTGAAGGTTGGCGCGGTACGCTACCATTCATCCCAGCCTTGGCCTTTCCCATCTTCCATCATGCTCGGCTTCCATGCCGAGGGGCTGAGTGAAGAAATCACCATAGACACAGACGAATTGCGCGATGCGCGCTGGTTCAGCCGGGATGATTTGCGTAATCATCAGCAGCTTGGCTTTTCGCTGCCGCGCGTTGATTCCATCGCGCGTCGGCTGATTGAGGATTGGTTGGCGTCATGAAAACAGCGGCGGCATTCTTGGTGGTGATGTTGATGGCGGGCTGCGTGAGCAAGTCGCGGGAGGAGATCTTCCCACCCGATACCAGCGCAGATGCGGCGGCCTGCCGGGAAGAAGCCCAGCGCGACCCGGCGCTTAGGGATTTGCGGCATAGCACTTTCATCGGTCCCCCGGCGCAGGAGGAGGCGCTCCGCAAGGAAATCGTGGCCACCCAGCGCCGGACCTATTTTGATTGCATGGCGTTGCGCGGCTATGCGCGGCAAGGTGGGGTGGAGCGGGTGCAGCGTTAGAGCTCCCTGAGCTGCGGATTATCAAAATCCGGCCGCCGCGCGCGGGCCAAGGCCCCGCGCAGCGCATCGGCCAATTCGGTCTTTTCCGGCGCGGAAAGATGCCGGCCGATTTCCAACACGCGGCCTCGGCTTTTCAACAATAGCTTGCCGGCGCGCGGCGCGGCCTCATCCAATTCCACCTTGGCCCAATAGGCATCCAAAACGCTGCGGACAACGCGCCCACGATGGTCCACATGGCGGATGGAAAGCCCCGCATCGGTCAGCAGCACCATTTCGCTGATCCGCCGCGATGCACGGGCATGCCAGAGCAGCAGCGCCAGCGCGGCACCCACTTCCACCCCGATGAAGGGCAGCACCGGCCAGGCGCCAAGGGTGAAGAAGACACAAGCCGGGACCAGCGCCGCCAGAATGAGCAACCCCGCCAGCACGCGAAAGCCCCGCGCGCTGAAACTTTGCGGCGGGGTGGAAATTGCTTCGAACAGAATGGTTTCTTGGGGGGGTGCCATTGCCGTTCAGTCTAGGTCAGAATTGCGCTGTAACGCCATGCCCCAAGCCAAGCCCGATCACGGTTCTGCCCGCGCCCCGCGCCGCGCCCGCCTGATGTCGAAAGACCAGGCCGAGGCTTTTGTGCGCGCCTTGGCCAATACCAACCCCGCGCCGGAAACCGAGCTTTTCTACACAGATCATTTCTCCCTGTTGGTGGCGGTGGTGCTGTCTGCCCAAACCACCGACGCGGCGGTGAATAAATGCACCCCGGGCCTTTTCGAAGCCGCACCAACCCCCGCCGCCATGGCGGCGCTGGGCGTGGAAGGCGTCGCGCCCTTCATTCGCCGTATCGGGCTATGGCAAGCCAAGGCGCGCAATGTGGCAGCTTTGGCGGTGCAATTGGTGGAACATCATGGCGGTGAGGTGCCCAATGACCGCGCCGCTTTGGAAGCCCTGCCCGGGGTTGGGCGCAAAACGGCCAATGTCGTGCTGAATGTCGCCTTTGGGCAGAATACCATGGCGGTGGACACCCATATCTTTCGGCTCGGCAATCGGACGGGCCTGGCACCCGGCAAGACCACGCGCGCGGTGGAAGATGGGCTGATGAAGCGCTGCCCGCCTGAATTGCTGCGCGATGCGCATCACTGGCTGATCCTGCATGGGCGCTATATCTGCAAGGCGCGGGCGCCGGAATGCTGGCGCTGCACGGCGCGGGCTTTCTGCAATTATCGAGATAAGGTGCTGGCGCCTGATCCGCGTAGGCAATAAGCCGAAGCGGTGAATCAGTCGCCGAAATAAAATCTCGCCACCCACCTAAATTCGATAGCGCGCTATCTATTTGCATCCTAGGCATTCCGGGATTAGCCTTCCCGCCATGCCTGATGGGTCAGATATTTCCCAAGCGCGCTGGCGGCTTGGTGTTGCCATTGCCCAGATCGCGCGGCGGTGGCGCGTGCGGCTTGACCAACGCATCCTGCCCTTTGGGCTTACAGAATCTCGCTGGCTGGTGCTGCTGAGCCTGGCCAGGCGTGGCGATGGCGTGACGCAAAAGGACCTTGCCGGGCGGCTTGCAGTGGAAGGCCCCACAATGGTGCGCACGCTGGATTGGCTGGAAGCCCAGGGCTTTGTGGAACGCCGCGCCGCCCCGGGGGACCGCCGCGCCAAGACCATTCACTTGACCCAAGCCGCGCGCCCCGTGCTGCAAAATATTGAAGCTGAAGCCGCCGCCGTGCGCGCCGAAATCCTGGAAGGCATCCCCGAGGAAGACCTTGCCATGTGCATGGCCGTGCTGGACCGCGTGGCGCAGGGCCTGGCCCGCACCGAAGGGGGTGCCTGATGGATATCGGCACCGCCAAGACATCGACTGTTGCTGCCCGCCCCAATATCGCTCGAAAGCGGCTGCGCCTTGCCGCCGCGCTGACTGCCGGCTTGGCGCTGATGGCCGGTGCGGGGCATTGGATTTATCGGCATTTCACGCATGTGATTGTGGATGATGCGCGCATTGCGGCGGATATGATCGCCCTAGCTAGCCGCGTGCCGGGCTGGGTGATGGAATTGCCCGTGATTGCCGGCGATGAGCCTCGCCAAGGTGCGTTGCTGATCCGCATTGATAGCCGCGATTCAGCTTTGAACTTGCAGGAATTGGATGCGCGGCTGGCCAATATCGCGATGCGCCGGGCAGAACTTGATGCGCGCATCACCATGGTGGATCGCCTGACCAGCAGCCAGGAAGACGCAACACGCGCCAAGCTGGAAGCCGCGCAAGCTGCGCTGCCGGCGGCGGAAGCGGACCGCGTTTATGCTGAAACAGAATTTGCGCGCGCCAATCAATTAATCGGCACCGGCAGCGGCACGCGTCAGCGCCATGACCAAACCCGCGCCTTGCTTGAATCCGCCACGCACCGCGTGCTGGCGGTGGCAGCCGATATCCGCACCGCCGAAGCGCAATTGGCAAATGCGGGCGCAGCGCGTGAGGAAATGGGCGTGCTCCGCCATCAGCGCGCTGCTTTGGAACCGCAGGAGCGTGAAATCACTGCGCAGCGCCAGCGCATCGCGATTGACATTGAAGACCGCACCATCCGCATGCCCTTTGATGGCGTGGTGGACCGCGTTTTTGTGGACCCCGGCGAATACGTCACCCCCGGTCAGCGCGTGATGCTGGTGCATGATCCGCGCCGCGTGCGCGTGGAAGCCAATGTGAAGGAAACCGAGATTCGCTACTTTCGCCCCGGGCGTGAAGTGCGCGTGACGGTAGATGCTTTTCCGGGCCGTGACTTCACTGGGCGCGTGGAACGCGTGGGTGCCGCCGCCACCAGTGAATTCGCGCTGCTGCCAAGCCCCAACCCTTCCGGCAATTTCACCAAAATTACACAGCGCCTGCCCGTGCGCATTGCGCTTGAAAATTTGCCTGCAGATGGCGCGTTGCGCCCAGGCATGATGGTGGTGGTGGAAACCCCCGCCCGTGAGTGAGGCCACCGCCGGCGCGCCCATGCCATCCCGCGCTTCCTGGGCGGGGCCGGAAATGGCGGTACTGGCGGCGCGTTTTGGCGATTCCTATCGCTGGATGGTGACGATCCCGGCGATGATCGGCACGATTGCGACAATCCTTTCCTCCACCATTTCCAATGTGGCTTTGCCCGAAATCATGGGCGCCTATGGCATGGGGCAGGATCACGCGCAGTTGGTTTCCACCGCCTTCCTGGCTTCGGTCACCGGCACCATGTTGTTGAATGGCTGGCTGGTGGATCGTTTTGGCTTTCGCCTGACTTTTGCTGCCGCGATGCTGATATTCATCTTCGGTTCCCTGCTGTCGGGCTTCGCGCCGGATGAAGGCGTGCTCATCTTAGGGCGTGTCATGCAAGGGGCGGCAGCCGGCATGGTGCAACCCTTGGGTATGCAGATCATTTTCATGGTCTATCCGCCGGAAAAACGCGGCTCTGCCATGGGGCTTTATGCGGTGGGTGTGGTGCTGGCCCCTGCCTTGGGCCCTGCCTTTGGCGGCCTACTGGTGGATGGTTTGGGCTGGCGATCGGTTTTCTTCCTGGCCATTCCCTTCGCCATGATCGGGCTGGTGCTTGGCCTGATCCTGATGCCGGGGCCTCAGCGCAGCGGCACCAAGCGCCGCTTTGACGCGCCGGGCTTCCTGCTGCTGATCACGGCACTTTTCGCGCTGCTGACGGGGCTTTCCAGCGGCCAAAGCGAAGGTTGGCAATCCGATGCTGTGGTGGCCGAGCTTGCCATCGCCGCTGCCGCCGCAATCGCTTTTGTGTGGTGGGAATTGCGCAGCCCTAATGCCATGCTCAATCCGCGGCTATTCGCCGTGCGGGGCTTTGCCTGTTCTTCTTTGGTGGCGTTGGTTTATGGCGCGACGCTGTTCGGCTCGGTCTATCTGCTGCCGCTTTTTGTTCAAACGGTGCAGGGCTATTCCGCCACGCGCGCCGGATTGGTGCTGATGCCGGCGGGCCTGGCGCTGCTGCTGGTGTTCCCGATTGCCGGGCGCATTGCTGATAAGACCGAGCCCTGGCTGCCGATTGGCATTGGGCTGGTGCTATTCGCCTATTCCACCTGGCTGATGGTGGATATCGGCACGGATACGCCGTTTTGGACCTTGGCCATTTGGATTCTGATTGGCCGGATTGGCTTTGGCATTGCCATGCCCAGCATGAATGCCGGGGCGCTCAGATCCCTGCCGCCGCAATGGGTGGGGCAGGGTTCGGGCGCGATTAACTTCGCGCGGCAATTTGGTGGGGCGATGGGGGTGAACTTGCTGTCCATCTATCTGGAACGCCATACGCAGCTTTATGCCCAGGCCTTGAACGCCACGCTGGAAGGGCGCGGCAATACCGCCGATTGGCTGCGCGATGCGGAAAGGCTTTTGGCGCAGGAAGGCTTTGCGGAAGGCACGCGTCAGGCTTTGGCGCAGGATTTCCTGGGGCGCGTGGTGCTGACCCAAGCGAATATGCTCGCCTTTCGCGATACCTTCACGGTGCTGGTGCTGATTTGTGCGCTCGCACTTGGTGTGGTGGCGGTGATGCGGGGTGCGAAGCGGCCCGGCTGATCTTGCCGCTTGGGCGCGGGCGTTCCATCCTGCCATCAAACCTAAAGGAACGCCCCATGGAAGCGCCCGTACTTGTTGAGATTACCGATGACATCGCCCTGGTCACGTTGAACCGGCCCGAATCGCGTAATCCGCTTGATCCTGAAACCCAGGACGCCCTGATCGCCACCTTCATGAAGCTGGACGCTGAAGCCAAAGCGCGCGTTGCCATTTTGACCGGCGCTGGCACCGCCTTTTGCGCCGGCGGCAATGTGCGCCGCATGGGTGAGGCCGCGAGTGGCTCCACGGAACGCACCCCCGCCCAGGCGCGCAGCTATTATCGCCATGGCATTCAGCGCCTGCCGCGCATGTTCGAACAATTGGAAATCCCCGTGATTGCTGCGGTGAATGGCCCGGCCATGGGCGCGGGCTGTGACCTGACCTGCATGTGCGATTTGCGCATTGCCGGCCAATCTGCGCGCTTCGCGGAAAGTTTTGTGAAGCTTGGTATCATTCCGGGCGATGGCGGCGCCTGGCTGCTGCCGCGCGTGGTGGGCTTCGCCAAGGCGGCCGAGATGTCGCTGACAGGCGATACACTCTCCGCTGATCAGGCGCTGGCTTATGGGCTGGTGTCCCAGGTAGTGCCAGATGCGGAATTGCTGGACGCAGCGCGCGCGCTAGCGCGGCGCATCGCCGCCAATCCGCCCCATGCCGTGCGCATGGCGCGTCGGCTATTGCGGGAAGCCTGGAATAATCGGCTTGATTCCGTGCTTGAGATGTCTTCCGCCATGCAGGCGGTGGCGCATACCACGGAAGACCACAAGGAAGCGCTGGCGGCGATGCGCGAAAAGCGCAAGCCGACTTACAAGGGCGCCTGATCCTTGTTCGCGCCGGAGCTGCTTGCTGGGCGGCGCGCGCTGATCACCGGTGGCGGCACCGGCTTGGGGCGTGCCACTGCTCGGCGCTATCTGCAATTGGGCGCGCGCGTCGCGATTTGCGGGCGCCGTCTGGCGGTTTTGGAAGAAACCGCAGCAGCGCTGCGTGCGGAAATCGGTGGGGCTGATATTGCCGTGCATGGCTGCGATATTCGCGATGCCGCCGCCGTGGAAGCGATGCTCGATGCCGTCTTTACCGAAGGCGCGCCGGACATTCTGGTGAATAACGCAGCGGCAAATTTCCTGGCGCAGACGCACCGGCTTTCCGCGCGCGCCTTGGATGCGGTGCTTGCCACTACGCTGCATGGCGCGGCTTATTGCACCATGGGCGTTGGGCGGCGTTGGATTGATGCCGGGCAGCCCGGCGTGGTCCTGAGTATCCTGACCCTTTCCGCCTTGCAGGGGGCGGCCTTCACCGTGCCTTCCGCCATGGCCAAAGCCGGGGTTTTGGCGATGACGCAAAGCCTCGCGGTCGAATGGGGCCGGCATGGCATTCGGCTGGTCGCGATTGCGCCGGGCACTTTTCCAACCGAGGCCACGGTGGCGCGGCTGCGTCCCGGTGGATTGGATCACGGCGATGTGCCGTTGAACCGCGCCGGACGGCATGAGGAACTGACAGACCTTGCAGCTTACTTGGTTTCAGAGAATGCCGGCTACATCACGGGCGAATGCGTGGTGATTGATGGCGGGCGGCGTTATCTGGGTGGCGCGCGGGCAGGTGTACGGGAAATGTTGGCCTGGGATGATGCCGCCTGGGAGAAACAGCGCGAAAAGACACCAAAGAAATGACCGAAGCCTTCACCGAAATTCTCTATGGCGTGGCCGATCAGGTTGCGACCATCACTCTTAATCGGCCGGAACGTATGAATGCCTGGTCGAGCGTGATGGAGGCTGAAACCCGCGCTGCCTTTGCACTGGCTGTGGCGGATGAAGACGTGCGCGCCATTGTGCTGACCGCAACTGGCAAAGGGTTTTGCGTCGGCGCGGATGTCTCCGCCATTGCCACGCGCGGCGCAGAGCGCCCAACCTATGCGGGGGTGACGCCGCCGCCCGGTGAGGCGCCTCCGAGTGAGGATTTCGCGCGGCGCTATTCCTACATGCTCAATATCGGCAAGCCGGTGATTGCGGGCATCAATGGCGCAGTGGCAGGGGTTGGGCTTTGCCTGACGCTGTTTTGCGATATCCGCTTCATGGCTGCGGGGGCGAAGCTTTCCACTGCCTTCGCACGGCGTGGTCTGGTGGCCGAACATGGCAGCGCCTGGATGCTGCCGCGCCTGATTGGGCCGATGAATGCGGCTGATCTTATGCTCTCAGGCCGCAGCATCACCGCTGTAGAAGCTGCTGGCATGGGCCTGGTGCGCGCGCTGCCGGCGGATGGCTTCCACGCGGCGGTGCAGGCTTACGCGGCTGATCTCGCGAATAATTGCTCGCCACGTTCCATGCGCGTGATCAAGCGGCAAATGATGCTGGCGCCATTCCAAAACCTGTCAGACGCAGTGGAGATGGCCGAGGTGGAACAGGATGCCACGCGCGGCACGGAAGATAGGCGTGAAGGTGTGGCGGCGTTTCTAGAAAAACGTAGGCCGAATTTCACCGGGCGCTGAATGGCGTTGATCCAAGGCGATGCGGCGAAACAAGGCCTCACACATTGAACCTGAACAGCATCACATCCCCATCGCGCACGACATATTCCTTGCCTTCCACGCGCATCTTGCCGGCTTCCTTGGCACCCTGTTCGCCGCCCAACGCCACGTAGTCATCATAGCCGATGGTCTCCGCCGCGATGAAGCCGCGTTCAAAATCGCCATGAATCACGCCCGCAGCCTGCGGCCCCTTCATACCTTTCAGGATGGTCCAGGCGCGCGCTTCCTTCGGCCCCACGGTGAAATAGGTGATCAGCCCAAGCAGCGCGAGGCCAGCGCGGATCACGCGATCCAGCCCGCTATCTTCAAGCCCGAGTGAGGATAGGAACTCGGCGCGATCCGCCTGCGCCATCTGGCTGATTTCCGCTTCAATGGCAGCCGATACCACCACCGCCTGCGCACCTTCCGCCTTGGCGCGTTCAAACACGCGCGCGGATTGAGAATTGCCTGTGGCGGCTGAGGCTTCTTCCACATTGCACACATAAAGCACGGGCTTTGTCGTCAGTAATTGCAGCCGCTTCGCCGCTTCTTCTTCACCCGCCGGTACCGCCGTGCGCGCCGGGCGGCCAGCTTCCAGCGCGACCTTGATAGGTTCAATCAAGGCCATTTGCGCCAACGCTTCCTTGTCTCCGCCGCGCGCGCGCTTCATCAGGCCTTGGGCGCGTTTTTCCAGACTATCCAAATCCGCCAGCATCAATTCGGTTTCAACCGTCTCGGCATCACGGATGGGATCAATGCTGCCTTCCACATGCGTCACATCGCCATCTTCAAAGCAGCGCAACACATGCACAATGGCATCCACTTCGCGGATATTGGCGAGGAATTGATTGCCCAGTCCTTCACCCTTGGAAGCGCCGCGCACCAGACCCGCGATATCCACGAATTCCAAACTCGTCGGCACGGTTTTTTGCGATTTTCCAATCCGTGTCAGCGTGTCCAGCCGCACATCCGGCACCGCGACGCGCCCAACATTGGGTTCAATGGTGCAGAAAGGATAATTCGCCGCCTGCGCCGCCGCCGTTTCCGTCAGCGCATTGAACAGCGTGGATTTGCCGACATTCGGCAGGCCCACAATGCCGCAATTGAAACCCATCTTTATGCTCCCGGCGCGACGGGCCAGGCGGCACGCAGCGCATTCCAGAATGTCTCAGCCACCACGCCGGCAGCAATGCGCGCGGCGCCATCATCACTCATCGGCATCAAGGCCGCCGCGCGCAAAGCTGCGGAGATTTCCGGCAGCACAATGGCCATCGGCGCCAGCGCCGCCACGCTCACTTGCGCGGCCAGCGCGGCATCCTGCGCATGGCAACGCAATTGGCGCGCAATCAACAGCAGCGCCGCGGCCATGGCAGCAGCGCGCCGCGCCTCATCACGCTGCGCATCGCTATCGGCCAGATCGAGCGTGGCACGCAGCCCAGCCGCCGCCTGCGCCAGCGCGCCTGCCTCGCGCACCAGTGCGGCAGAGAGCAGCGCGGCGCCATTGGCGCGATCTTCCGCGCTGGGGCCCAACATATCCATGGTGAAGGCGTCTTCGGCTTCCATCACTTCTCCTGCGTCAGCAGCGCGATGCGCGTCATGAATTCTTCAGTCTTTAGGCTAGCGAGCATGGGCGCGGCATCGGCCACCGCATCCAAAAGCTTCTCCAACCACGCCTGATCCACCTTGGCAAAATTGCCCAGCACATGGCCCGTCACCGCATCCTTATGGCCCGGATGGCCGATCCCCATGCGCACGCGCCAGAAATCGGGCGATCCAAAAGCGCGGCGCATATCCTTCAAGCCATTATGCCCGGCAACCCCGCCACCAAGCTTCACCCGCAGCTTGCCGGGTGCCAGATCCAACTCATCATGAAAGGCCACCACATTCTCGGGCGGGATTTTCAGGAAGGCGGCGGCTTGCTGCACTGAATCACCACTCGCATTCATGTAAGTTTGCGGCTTTAGCGCCAGGATGCGTTGCCCACCAATGGCACCTTCCGCCACTTCGCCCTTGAAGCGCTTGCGCCAGGGGCCGAAGCCGTGGCGCCGCGCGATCTCGTCCACCGCCATGAAGCCGATATTGTGCCGCTGACGCGCGTGTTCAGACCCTGGATTGCCAAGGCCGACCCAAAGCATCGGAGCGTTATCGCGCGAAGTCATGGCATGATTGACCCAAAAAGGGTCCGGGGGAGGCTTCCCCCGAACCCTTGATGTTCAGAAGCAGGGGCGAAACCCCTGTCCAGCTTACTTCTTCTTCGCGGGCCCTTTGGTGGACGCAGCGGCACCAGCGGCAGGCGCCTTCTGCTTTGTCGCTTCCACAGGGCCAGCGGCGGCCGGCGCGGCATCATCAACCACGGTCGGCGCCGCGATGGACGCCACCATGAAGTCGCGACCCGCGATCACCGATTTGGTGCCGAATTGATCCTTCACGTCAGACCAACGCAAGCCAGCACCGATCTGCGCTTCGGCCAGATCAAGTTCGAACCTTTCCGGCACCGCATCCGGGTCCGCCAGCACTTCGATTTCGCGGCGCACCACGTTCAACACGCCACCCGCCTTCAGGCCGGGGCAGGTATCTTCATGCAGGAAGGCCACCGGCACCTTCACGCGAATACGCGCGCCAGGCGCCAGGCGCTGAAAATCCACATGCAACGGACGATCCGTCACAGGATGGAATTGCACATCGCGCATCAGGCAGCGTTCCGTATCGCCGCCATTCACTGCAACTTCATAAAGATGCGATTGCCAGCCGGCCTTGTGCAATTCCTTCATCACATCGCGCGGGTCGAGGGCGATCAAGGTCGCCTCACGCTTCGCGCCATAGATGACAGCGGGGACATGCCCCTCACGCCGAGTTGCGCGTGCCGCCCCCTTACCGGCCCGCCCGCGCGCTTCGGCTTCGATCCGTACAGTTTGGACCATTGTCCGTGCTCCTTCGGGTTGAATTCTGATGCCGCTGCAAAATCTTTGCAGGACAGGCTTGGCCTCCAGGGGTGCCAAAGCCAGAGGCGGCTTCTAGGGGATGCGCGCCAGGGGCGCAAGCGATGGATTGATCCGGCGCAAGGCAGATCCACACGCCGAC
The DNA here is from genome assembly GCA_044373565.1 of Roseomonas sp. Taxonomy (GTDB): domain Bacteria; phylum Pseudomonadota; class Alphaproteobacteria; order Acetobacterales; family Acetobacteraceae; genus Neoroseomonas. The sequence continues at coordinate 4,807 of JBILPX010000006.1, read as the reverse complement.
TGGTTTATTGGGCCAGCATAAGGAGCAGTGATATGATCTTGCCCAACATGAATAACATTGATCGTGGTTTGCGGCTTGTGGCCGGGCTGGCGCTGCTTGCGCTTGGCGCCACAGGCCCGCTCGGCTGGTGGGGGGCGATCGGGCTTGTGCCCATCGCCACCGCGCTGATCGGCTGGTGCCCGGCCTATCGGTTATTGGGCATCAATACCTGCGCCCGCCCAGGCACCTGACAGGCTTCAGCCGAGCGACGGCAAATGGCTCGGCGTAATGGACCAGACGGGGCCCGCCGCCGGTGGCTCACACCACAGCGGCAAGGCATTGGGCGTGCGGACATTCGGCATATGGCCAAGCGCGAGCCGGAGCGCACGAAACAGCGCGCCATGCGCCACGACCAAAACGGGGCCTTGCTTGGCTGTGGCGCGGTTCACTGCCGCCACGGCACGGTCATGGAGGGTTTGAAAGCTTTCCGCACCCTCAGGCGTGAAGCTGCCTTCGATCCAGCTATCATACCAATCGCCCATGGGCCGGCCTTCTTCCACGCCAAAGCCCACTTCCATCAGCCCCGCATCGGTCGCAACCGGCAGGGAAAGCGCTTCCGCCACAATTTCCGCGGTGCGCAGCGCGCGACTTAAAGGCGAAGCGATGATGGTCGCAATCCCGCGATCCACCAGCGCCAAAGCCGCACGCCGGGCTTGCGAAACCCCAACCGCATTCAGCGGAATATCCGTATGGCCCTGGCTCAGCCCTTCGGCGTTCCAATCGGTCTCCCCATGGCGAAGGAACCAGAAGGCGGTCGGGTTCAGGCTCACGAAAGCCCTTCCGCCTTCAGTGTGCGCTGCACGGCGGGCCGCGCATTCATCCGCGCATAATGCGCCGCGACATTGGCCGGCAGCGGCTTATTCAAGCGCGTCGCCCACCAGAAGCTGACATAGAACAGCGCGCTATCGGCGAAGGAATAAGTGCCGGCCATCCATTCGCGGCCTTCAAGCGCCTTATCCATCACGCCAAGGCCCTTTTGGAAAATTTCCTCGCCACGCGCCTTCACCGCTTCATGATCGGCTTCCGTCGGCGCGAAATTCGCCGGGCGGAACATGCGCGAAAAACCTTGCATATGCATGGTGGCGACGCAGTAATCGGTCGCTTCCAAAGCCCGCGCCTGCGCATCCGTGCCGGATGGCATCAAGCCAGCGGAGGGAAAGCGCGACGCCAGCCAAAAGGCAATGGCGGGGTATTCCGTCAGCACCGAACCATCTTCGCGTTCCAGGGTCGGCACCTTGGATTTCGGGTTCACCGCCACAAAACCAGGCTGGAATTGCGCACCTTCGCGCAGGTTCACGGCCACCGCTTCATAAGGCGCACCAATTTCTTCCAGCATCACATGGATACCGATGGAACACGCCCCCGGCGCATAAAACAGCTTCATGATTGCAAACCCTTCAAGATATTTGGCCTAATTGAACAATGAGGAGACCGAGCTTTCCTCACTGATCCGCTTCATCGCTTCCGCCAGCAGCGGCGCAATCGTCAATTGGCGGATATTGCGCGAAACGCGCACCGCCTCAGTTGCCTGGATGCTATCCGTCACGGTAATCATCTCAACCGGTGCCGCGCCAATCCGCGCCACCGCACCGCCCGAAAACACGCCATGCGTCACGTAAATCCCGACCGAACGCGCGCCATCCTTCAACAGCGCCTCAGCGGCGTTACATAGCGTGCCGCCGGAATCGACAATGTCATCCACCAGCAGGCAATCGCGGCCTTCCACTTCGCCGATCACATTCATCACTTCGGAAACGCCAGCGCGCGGGCGGCGCTTGTCAATGATCGCCAAATCCACGCCCAAACGCGCCGCAATGGCACGCGCACGCACAACGCCGCCGACATCGGGGGAGACAATCATCAATTCCCGGCCCGCATAGCGTTCCTGAATGTCGCGCGAATAAAGGGGCGCGGCGAAAAGATTATCCACCGGAATGTCGAAAAACCCCTGAATCTGCGCCGCATGCAAATCCATGGTCAGCACGCGGTTCGCACCTGCCGCGGTAATCAGGTTCGCCACCAGCTTCGCGCTGATCGGCGTGCGCGGGCCTGATTTCCGATCCTGCCTTGCATAGCCAAAATAGGGGATCACGGCGGTGATGCGCCGCGCACTGCCGCGCTTCAGCGCATCAAGCGTGATCAGCAATTCCATCAGATTGTCATTGGCGGGGTAGGAAGTGGATTGGATGACAAAAACATCCTCACCACGCACATTTTCATGAATTTCAACGAAAACTTCCAAATCCGCGAAGCGCCGGATGGAAGCATTGGTCAGCGGAATACCGCAAGCGGCGGCCACAGCTTCGGCCAAGGGGCGGTTGCTGTTGCAGGCAACAATCTTCATGCCGGGGGAACTCCGCGCGGGGGCAATGACTTGAGACGGACCGATACCTAGCAACGTGACGCTTTTGTGTAAATCGCGGCCCGGAGCATTTTCAAGCCAAGTGGCTTTACTTGGCGGCTCGGAAAATGCGACCAAACAATAGCTTGGACTATATCTGCTGCGCGAATGCGTTGCTGATATGGTCAGATTATTCACCTTCGAGCTTCGCCGAAAGCTCCAGCCACTCCTCCTCCAACCCCGCCACTTCCTTGCCAATGGCGGCGCGGCGGGTATTGGCCCAGGCGATATCCTCGGCCTTGAAGCGGGCATAGGTGGCGGGGTCCGCGAGCCGCTTTTCGATCAAGGCGCCCTCCTTCCCCAGTTTTTCCAGCGCGGCTTCCACCGCCTTCAAGCGTGCACGCAGGGGTTGCAAGGCGGCACGGTTTTCAGCCCTTTCGCGCCGCGCTTCGGCCCGCATCCCGCCAGCTTCGCCACGCGGCGCGGCACCGCGCGCGCGTTCGGCCAAAAGCGCGCGATATTCATCCAGATCGCCGTCAAAACTGGTCACCGTGCCATCGGCCACCAGCCATAGCCGATCCGCCACCAGCTCCACCAAATGCGGGTCATGCGTGATCAGCACCACCGCCCCTTCAAAATCCGCTAGCGCCTTCACCAGCGCATCACGCGCATCAATATCCAGATGGTTCGTCGGTTCATCCAAGATCAGCATTTGCGGCGCATCACGCGTGGTGAGCGCCAATAACAACCGCGCCTTTTCCCCACCCGAAAGTTGCACCACCCGAGTATCCGCCCTATCCGCATCCAGCCCGAAACGCGCCAATTGCGCGCGGCACGCGGTTTCAGTTGCCTTCGGCAGCGCCGCCTGCATGTGGCTGAGCGGCGTGCCGGCCAAATCCAATTCCTCCGCCTGGTGCTGCGCGAAATAACCAACGCGCAGCCGATTATTGCGAAACATCTCCCCGCCCGAAACATCAAGCCGCCCGGCCAGCAACTTCGCTAGCGTGGATTTGCCATTGCCATTCGCACCCAGCAGCGCCACGCGATCTTCCTGATCAAGCCTGAGCGACAAATGCTGCAAAATTGGCGCCCCGCCATAGCCCACCGACGCGCGGTTCAGCGACAGGATCGGCGGCGCCAAAGCCTCCGGCACTGGAAAGGCGAAACGCACGGGTGTGTCTTCCACCAGCGCTTCCACCGCCGGCATGCGTTCCAGTGCCTTCAGCCGAGACTGCGCCTGGCGCGCCTTGGTCGCCTTGGCACGAAAGCGATCCACAAAAGACTGAATGCGCGCGCGTTCCGATATCAGCTTTACATTCTGCGCCTGCTGCTGCGCCTGGCGTTCCGCCCGAATGCGCAAGAAATCCGCGAAATTCCCGGAATAGAGCGTGATATCCCCACGATCGAGATGCGCAATCGCATCCACGCAACGTTCCAACAACCCACGATCATGGCTGACAACAATCGCCGCCCCCGGAAACCGCGAGAGCCAGCCTTCCAGCCAGAGCGTCGCTTCCAAATCCAGATGGTTCGTTGGTTCATCCAACAACAACAAATCCGGTTCCAGAAACAAGGCGCGCGCGAGCGCCACACGCATGCGCCACCCACCCGAAAATTCCGCCAAAGGCCGCGCCTGCGCCGCAGCATCAAAACCAAGCCCGGAAAGCACGGCAGCCGCACGCGCCGGCGCACTATCAGCGCGGATCGCAATCAGCCTTTCATGAATCTCAGCAACCCGCCCAGGATCAGCCGCGCCATCCGCTTCCATGAGCAATGCCGCGCGTTCGGTATCCGCCGCCAGCACGGCTTCCAACAGGCTTGCCGCACCCGCCGGCGCTTCCTGCGCCACATGACCCATGCGCGCACGGGCCGAGAGCCTGATCTCACCCCCATCCGGCTGCAATTCACCCACAATGGCACGGAGTAAGGTGGATTTGCCGGCACCATTGCGGCCAATGAGGCCAATCTTGCGCCCAACATCCACCTGCAAGCCCGCCCCTTCGAGCAAAGCCCGCCCGCCAAGACGAATGGTGAGATCACGGATGGACAGAACAGTCATGGACGCGGGTTGTGGAGGAGCGGCAGGGATGCGTCAAAGGGGAGGCGGGGGCGCTGCCCCCAGAGCCCCCGCCGGGGTAACAGTGTTACCCCGGACCCCGCCAAGACTTGGGGCCAGAACATCAAGTTGCATAAATTTAATGCAAATCGCCTTGCGGTAGAAAATGACCCTGGCTTAACCTTTCCGCATCAATAGCACCCGGGGGAATGTCCAATGCGTTCTTTGTCTTCGATGGCGCGGGTTACAGCGCTGGTCTTTTGCGCGGTGCTGGTGGCGGCCTGCGAAGGGCCGGGTTGGCAGAAGGACAATGCAGGCGGCTCCATACGGCTTGACGACTGGACGGCCATCGAGACCGCGCAACTCGGCGG
>JBILPX010000150.1:0-7409 GCA_044373565.1 Roseomonas sp. | reverse complement strand
AGCCGCACGAGCTTATGGGTGCGGCGCATCCTCTCACGCCCTGCCAGCGTGCTATCAATATCCATCGAAGAAATATCGCCGCCAGCGCAGAAAGTACCCTCGGCCCCCGTCACCACAATGGCGCGAATGGCAGGATCACCATGGGCGCGTTCCATCACGTCTTCCATTGCGGTGCGCAGCACAGGCGCGATGGCGTTCTTGCGTGATGGGCAATCAATGGTGACGATCAGCACCGCGCCATCGCGTTCTTCTAGTATGCGCTGACGCAGCGGTTCGGCGGCGGCGCTCATTCCGCATCCTCCGGCGCGAGGGCCATGAAGCGTCGGCGATGCAAAGCAGCCGAGCCGAATTGATTGGCGATCACCATGCCACGGCGGAGATAAAGCCCAACATCATATTCATCGGTATAGCCGATGCCGCCATGCAATTGGATGCATTGGCGCAAAACCATCAGCCCGCTTTCGCCAGCGCGCGCCTTGGCTTTGGACACAGCCGCCTTACGCGCATCACCTTCCGCGCCACCATCCAGCGCCGCCGCCGCCGCCTCCACTGCCGCGCGTGTCAGCGCAAGATGAATTTTCAAATCCGCCGCGCGATGTTGCAAAGATTGGAAAGTACCAATGATGCGGCCGAATTGCTGGCGTGTTTTCAGATAGGCAAGCGTCATGTCAAAGGCGCGTTCCATCAGCCCGACCATGGCGCCCGCCGTCATCAAAGCGGCTTCATCAAGTGCGGCATCCAAAACAGCGCCAATATCAGCGGCGATTCGTTTGCCGTGCGCAGGATCAGCGCGCAGCGTGCCGAAATACCCGCCATCCATGGTTTTCTCGAGCGTCAAATCAGCGCCCGCCGCCGGCACGGCGTAAAGCGAGAGCCCTGCGCCTTGCCGCACCGGCACCAAAAAGACATCAGCGCCACCCGCTTGCGGGATGAACACCCTCGGCGCATCGGCATTACCGGGAACCGCAAGCGTATCGGCGCGTTCCTGCCATGCTGTGAGCACGACCTGCTTGCCCGCCAGCAAAGGCCCGAGCAGCGATTGATCATCAGCGCCCGCCAGCAGGCGCGCGGAAAGCATGGCAGGGATCAGCGGTTCTGGCGCCAAGCCGCTCGCCAATTCCTCGGTCAGCGCAATGGCTTCGCTCATGCCAAGCCCGGCGCCACCGGCGGCTTCCGCAACCGCCAGGCCGATCCAGCCGAATTCGCCCATCTGGCCGAAGACGGCCTTGTCAAAACCCGGCGCGGCGAAACGTAAGGCGCGCACACGCTTGCTATCACCACCAGGCGGCGCCACCGCACCGGCGCTATCGCGGATCATGCGAATGGATTCCGCGCGTTCTTCCAAAACCTCGCTCATGCCTTCATTCCTTATGCGCGTCAGTTTGTGTGCAGCTTCGCGCCGCTGGCCGCTTGCATCTGTTCCAGCGTCACGCCCGGCGCCAGATCGCGCACAACAAAACCCTTGCCCTGCACCACATCCAGCACGCCGAGATTGGTATAAACGCGGCTCACCGCGCCCGGCGTTGTCAGCGGATAGCTGCAACGTTCCACGATTTTGTGCCCGCCATCCTTGGTGGTGTGTTCCATCACCACCCAAAGACGCTTGGCGCCGGCGCCGAGATCCATCGCGCCACCAACGGCGGGGGCTGAATCATTCTCGCTGGTCGCCCAATTGGCGATATCGCCATTCGCAGCCACTTCAAAAGCGCCCAGCACGCAAAGATCAATATGCCCGCCGCGGATCATGGCGAAGCTATCGGCGTGATGGAAATAAGAACCGCCAGGCCGCAGCGTGACAGCCTGCTTGCCCGCATTCACCAGCCAAGGGTCCACCTTATCCGGCGCGGGCGCGGGCCCCATGCCCAGAATGCCGTTTTCCGAATGCAGAATCACTTCGCGTTCCAGCGGCACGTAATTCGCGATCATGGTCGGAATGCCGATGCCGAGATTGACGAACCAGCCTTCCGGAATGTCTTCAGCGACACGGGCGGCCATTTGCTTACGGTCAAAGCCAGTCATATTTCGATCCCTCATCACACGTTTTCATCGATACTGGCTCTCTTCCGACGCCAGCGCCTTACGTACAAAATAGCTAAATTAGCCATCAGAAGAAAAGCAAGAAAGGCGACACCGGAAATCAGTATCCTGAACAACGGAACACCGTTCCACCAAAGCGATAGAAGAAGTACGGGCAGACTAAGAATCGCGTAGCGTCTGCTGATTTCCAAAGCTTCCCTAAACATGACCTCCTCCTCTTCATAAGTAATCACATCAGGGGCAGCACAAATACCCTGACGCAATCATGGCTCCAGATCATTCCAGCCTGCTCAAGCCCATGCCGGGCCGCGGTCAATGTGCAACACGCGCTTTACGAAAATGCCAGGTGTATGGACATTCTCCGGCACAATCTCACCAAGCTCGCGGATGTGGCTGACCTGCGCGATGGTCATATCAGCGGCCATGGCCATTACCGGGTTGAAGTTCCGCCCGCTGGAACGATAGGTCAGGTTGCCCCAACGATCCCCTTCCCAGGCTTCCACCAGCGCCACATCGGCTTTCAGCGCATGTTCCATGACATAGGTGCGCCCGTTGAAGTCGCGCTGTTCCTTGCCATTGGCGAGGATAGTGCCAACCGATGTCGCGGTGAAAAACGCCGGCACGCCAGCGCCAGCAGCGCGCATGCGTTCCGCCATGGTGCCTTGCGGCACGATTTCCAATTCCAGCTTGCCTTGGCGGTAAAGTTCTTCAAACACTACGGAACCAGCGGAACGCGGGAAGGAACAGATAATCTTGCGCACCCGGCCCAATTCCATCAAGCGCGCGAGGCCCACGCGCCCAGTGCCGGCGTTATTCGCCACGCAAGTCAGGTCTGTTGCACCCTGTTCGATCAGCCCTTCAATCAATTGGTCAGGCTGGCCAACCGCGCCAAAGCCACCGATCAGAACGGTTGACCCGTCCTTGATGCCGGCCATGGCGTCGGCCATGGATTGAACAATTTTGTTGATCATGCGTCTTTTCCCATCATCATTCAGGCAAAACGAAACAAGCCATTGCTGACCACAACCTTGTCGCGTTCCACGACGCGCGCGCGGAAGGCAGCACCACCTGCTTCGTGCCAAATCTCGGACCGGATCGTCTCACCAGGATAAACCGGCGAAGAAAAGCGCAAATCCATCTTGCCGAAGCGCGACGTGTCGTAATTGCAAAGCGTCTTCAGCAGCGCATGGCAGACCGTGCCGAAGGTGCAAAGCCCATGCAGGATCGGGCGCGGGAAGCCGGCGGCAGCGGCAATTTTCGGGTCTATATGCAGCGGGTTCAAATCCGTGTTTAGCCGATAGATCAGCGCCTGTTCTGGCCGCGTTGCCAGATCAAGCGTCATATCCGGCGCGCGGTCCGGTTCAGCATGCGGCTGCTTTACCGGCCCGCTCGGCCCGCCAAAGCCACCATCGCCGCGCAGAAAGGACGTGCTGGTAAGCGTCGCCAGCAAATCGCCCGTCTTCGCGTCAATCACCTGGCGTTCGGAATACATGAGCGCGCCCTTGCCTTCGCCGCGATCCACCAGGCCCGTCACGCGTGAACGCCCGATGATCTCGCCTTCTGTCGGCAGCGGCTTGTGCAGAATCAAGCCCTGTTCGCCATGGACAATCTTCACCCAATCCATGCCGGTATCAGGATTGCGTGACCAAAACCCCGGCGCGCCCAGCACCACGGGCATGGAGGGCATGACTTTCAGGCGTGGTTCATAGAGAAAATCGAGCTGCTGTTCATCCATCGGGTCCTGACCGAGCCCGACAGAGAAATTATACATCGCCACATCCTGCCAGCGCAGATGCTGGCGCATTTCCGGGATGGGATAATTCAGCAGCTTTTCGTAAATGATTGGCATGTCAATGCCCTTCCTCAATTTCAATCACCGCATCCGCGGCAAAGGCGCCCTGCCCCGCCGGGAGTACCAGCATGGGGTTCACGTCAACGGAGGCCAAACGCGGCCCCGCGGCGACGGCAAAGCGAGATAGCGCGGCAAGTGATTCCGCCAACGCCTTCACATCCGCTTTCGGCTTGCCGCGCGCGCCATCCAGCAGCGGGAAGCCTTTTAGCGAACGGATCATCGCTTCTGCCTGCGCGGGATCAAAGGGGCAGCGGCGGAAGGCGACATCCTTGAGGATTTCGATAAACACGCCCCCAAGCCCGACCATGGCGACGGGGCCGAAGACGGGGTCTCGCAACACACCAAACGCCATTTCAACGCCGCCATTGATTTGCTTCGCGATCAGCACGCCTTCGATGCGTGCCTTTGGCGCATGTTGCGCGGCACGCGCCAGCAAAGTGGCATGCGCTTCACGCACCGCGACGACATCAGCGATATTCAAAATCACCCCGCCGATTTCGCTTTTGTGCAAAATATCCGGGGAGAGGATTTTCGCCACCACCGGATAGCCCATGGCCTCGGCGGCGCGCACAGCCTCATCCACGCTTGCGCAGGCTTGTTCTGGCACGGCAGGCACGCCCGCTTCGGCCAAAAGGCGCTTGGCTTCGGCTTCCGTTGGCGTTTGCGCGGGTAGCGCAACACTTGGCAGCGCGCCCACAGCACCCGCTTCCTGCCGCGCGAAATAGGCACCGAAGCGCCCCATGGCGGCAATGGCATTCACCGCCCGTGTGGGGTCTTCGAAAACAAGGAAGCCGTCTTCTTCATATTCGCGCACCTTCTCGCGCGAACAAATCGCGGAAAGCACCCAAAGCCGGTCGCGCCTTTTGGCGATGGCGTCCCGCATGAGGGGGCGCAGCTTCGGCGCCAAGGAGGTTGAGCCACCCGTCTGCGTCAGGAAAACCAGCACCGAAGGATAACCGCCATCGCCCGCCGTCGCTTCCAGGAAATCGCCAAACAGCTCGGTCTGGTTCACCGCCTGCGCGGTGCAATCCACGGGGTTGCGCGGCGCGCAGAAGCTGATCAGGCCGCGCAGCTTGTCCTGCGACGCCTGCGGCATTTCTGGCATAGGCAGGCCCACCGCTTCCGAAGCATCGGAAATCAGCACACCAGCGCCGCCGCTGACCGTCAGCACACCAAGCGAATTATGCACCGGATAAATGCGCCGCGATGCCGCATAAGCGATATCGAGCATTTCTTCCGTGGTGCGCGCGCGCAAGACGCCGAATTCATCCAGCACGGCTTGCGTGACCGCATCATCACCCGCGATGGATGCCGTGTGGGATTTCGCCGCAGCACCACCCAAGGCGCTCGCCCCCACCTTCATCATGATCACGGGTTTGCGATTGCGCCGGGCCAGATCAAGCGCGGCGACAAAGCCAGCACTTTCACGAATGCCTTCCGCATAGGCGCAAATCACTTCCACTTCCGGCGCCTGCGCCATCCAGCCAATCGCCTCACCTAAGGAGACATCGGCCTCATTCCCGGTGGTGATGCATGCAGTGGTGCCAAGCCCGCGCTGACGCGCCACCGCGAAAACATGCGTACCATAAGCACCGGATTGGGACGCGATGCCGATATTGCCGCGAATGGGCCAGCCCTGTTCGAAGGAAAGCGAGAAGATCGGGTAAAAACCGATCGCGGCATTGAACAAGCCAAGGCAATTCGGCCCCAGCATGCGCATGCCATGCCGACGTGCGGCGGCAACAAGCCTTTCCTGCATCGCGGCGCCGGCTTCATCCACTTCGGCAAAGCCTGCGGTGAAGACAATCGCGGATTTGCAGCCCCGCGCGCCCAGATCATCCATGGCCTGGATCGCGGCTTCACCAGGTACGGCGATGATGGCGACATCGGGCACTTCGGGTAGCGCACCGACCGAGGCAAAGGCGGGCAGCCCCTGCACGGTTGGGCGATTCGGGTTCACGGGCAAAAGCCGCCCCTGGAATCCCTGGCTTTGCATATAGGCTATGGGTCGCCCGCCAATGCGGGTGCCGTCATCGGAAGCGCCAATCACGGCAACGGAACGGGGGCGAATCATCGCATCCAAAGCTGCAAAATCAGCCATGGTTTTTACGGCACCCAAAGGGCCGCCTTCGGCGGGCATCGCGTCTTCCTCCTGCAATCAGGGGCAGGGTGGCGCCAGCGCGCCGTGGCGGCAAGGGGTTGTCTTCAAAGAAGGAAGAGCGCCAGCGCCCCCAAAGCGCCCGCGGCCAGGGAAAGCCCGGCATAGGCCGCGCAATATCGCCCGCCGCCCAAGGCAAAGGCATAGCCCGCCTTGGCGGAGATATTCACCCCAACCGCCATCAGCACCGCCTGGGCTGCGAATTCGAGGCTGATGGTCGCCGGCGCCAGCAGCGGCACGGAAAGCGCTACGGCATCCACATCGGCAAGGCCGGTGATGGCCGCCACGGCTAATACCGCCTCTGGCCCCAGCCTCTCGGCGGCCAATTTGGAAATCAGCACAACAGCGGCGAGCAGCAGCGCGATTTTAAGCACGGCGCTGAGTTCGAAGGGGTTGTCCGGCGCGCGGGCGGGCGCGCCATCAGCGCCGGTGCGCCGCACCAGCACGAAGCCCCCAAGCGCCATGCCCAAACCCGCAATGCCGAGCGGCACCAGAAGAAAACCCGCCACTGCCGGCGCAATGAAGGCCACAATCCCGATAGTGCGCAGGCAGGAAACCGCGCCCGCCATCAACGCGCCCGCCGCCAGAACCAGCGCCGCACCGCCTTCGGCCGCTATGCGCGCATTGGCGATCGTGACGGCCGTGGAGGAAACCAAGCCGCCTGCCGCGCCGCTGAACAGCAGCCCGCGTTCCGGCCCAATGAGCCGCACCGCGAGGTAGCCAAGATAGGAAATCGCCGCGAGCAGAATGGCGAAGCGCCAAATCTTTGCCGGGTTCAGGCCTCCCAACAGGGCAATCGGTTCATTGGGTACCATCGGCATGACTAAGAAGGTCATGGAAAGCAGCACCAGGGCAGATCGCAGCTCGGGCCAGGTGATGCGCGCCATCAGGCCATGCAGGCTCTCTCGCGATGCCAGGATGGCGGTCATGGCAACTGCCGCCGCGCCGGCCACCGCCATATCCCCCAGCACCGCCAGCGCGCCCAGGCTATAGGTGCCAAGCGCAGCAACCAGGCTGGTGGCGGAGACCTTGTTCTCCGCATCGGCTTCCCGGAGCGCGAAGGGCACTTGCGCGGCAAGCAGCGCCGCCAGCCCGAAGCCCAGCAGCAGCGCACCGCCGTTCTGACCTAACGAGGCTGCCAAAACCGCCATGACACCGCCAAAAAGCCCAGTCAGCGAAAAGGTGCGCACACCCGCAGTGCGCCTGCCCGGCGCTTCCTGGCGTTCGCGCCAATGCCGTTCCGTGCCCACCAGCAGGCCGATGGCGAGCGCGGCGGCCAGGCGGTGTAACAGCTCCTCCGTACTCATGGCGGCATAAGGCGCCGTGCGGGGCCGTATCGCAAGCAGAAAGCTTGCGCGCACC
>JBILPX010000149.1:0-7411 GCA_044373565.1 Roseomonas sp. | reverse complement strand
AAGGAGGTACTGAGTACTGCCGTTCCCGCCCTGCAGGCTATCGGCGTCATTGCCGCCAAATAGGAGCTGACCATTGCCCCCGCCCGCGACCAGCGTGTCGTTCCCGGCTTCACCTCGTACCAAATCAGTGCCGTTGCCCGCGGCCAGACTGTCATTTCCATTGCCGCCGGAAAGCGTGTCACTACCATCATTGCCCAAGATGGAATCAGCGCCATCCAGCCCAAGATAGCTGTCATTGCCTGCAAGCAGGTCAATCACGTCATTGCCAGCAGTGCCAGTCAGCGTGTCGCTTCCAGGGGTGGGGCCAGAGACCACCGGCACCAGGCTTTCAGCCGCAATCACTGTCGCGCTGCCATTGGTGAAGGTGATGAAGCCGGCAGTGGTCGTACCGCGCGTCCAGGATGCGGCATCGTCAAAGACAAGCCGATCACTGCCACTGCCAAAGACGCGCAGCACATCAGTATCCGAAAGCTCCAGGACGCGGCTGGCGGACAGATTCAGGGTATTGCCACCACCGGCAAGATTTATCGCCTCAATACCGCCCACCGAACCAAGCGCCGCAGCCGAAATACTGCCGAGCGTGGCACCCTGGAAGGAAAGCGTGTCATTGCCACCGCTATCGGTGATCCGCAGCGTCAGGCTGGTGCTTCCGGCGATATAAAGGTCATTATCAGCGCCGCCTTCCAGAAACTGATCGCTGGCCCAGCCCGCGACCAGCGTGTCATTCCCGGCTTCGCCAGAGAGCACCTGATCAGCGCCGTTCCCGCCCAGCAGGCTATCGGCACCGTCGCCGCCATAGAGGTTTTGTCCGATGCCCCCGCCCGCGACCAGCGTGTCATTGCCGGCATAGCCTTCGAGAATCTGAAAAAATCCGTTCCCGGCTATCAGAAAATCATTACCAGGTGTGCCAGACATGAGCAGGATGTCCTTCAAAATGAGTTGGTTGCGGCGAAGGCACGGCTATTGTCCTGAGCGCTCAAAGCAAAAAGATTGACCCAAGGTGCCGGCCCGGCCCTCAAACCCGTTTCCTGACCTGTCCTATTGCGGCGTTATCTGTGGTTCTTGCTTCTGCTTCACTCGATCTATTCGTAGCTGAAGGTCTGTCAGCCTTAATGCCGTTTAACAAGAGAATTTTAATCACTATTTTTCAATGGACCAAGGGTCATGCTGCCTTGGCATAACCCCAAGGTATAGAAACAACTCATGGTTGTGCTGTTCGGGCATGCCGCAGAATTCCCGGCGATTTGTCGGGGGCACCGTCTCCTGCGTAAGCGCCTGCGCCTCCAAGCTGGGCAGGGCATGGTTTTTCATCAGCGGCACAGCTTGGATGGGGTGGGGCTGGCCCAGGTGTCGCGGGAATGGCAGTACGTGGGGGATTTGTTGGATGGCCCCTACCGCCGCCCAAACATCCGCTCTAACGCCGCCGCATCCAGCTTCAGCACCGTGGGCCTTCCATGGCTACACGTCGCGGCGCGGGGTGTGGCTTCCATCTGGCGCAGCAGCGCATCCATTTCCGCCGCGGCCATCCGCCGCCCGGCGCGAATGCTGCCATGGCAGGCTAGCCGCGCAATCGCCGCATCCAGCTTGCGCTCCAAGGCGGTGCTTTCCGCATCCACCGCCAATTCTTCCGCCATATCGCGGAGCAGCGGCGCGGGATCGGCGGCGCCGAGCAAGGCGGGCAGGCTTCGCACCAGCACCGCCCCGGCGCCGAAGCCTTCGATCTCCAAGCCCAGGCGCGCCAGCGCATCCGCTGCACCCAGCAAGCGCGCCGCATCGCCGGCCGGCATATCCACCACCGCCGGCACCAGCAAAGGCTGGGCGCGCACGCCGCCATCGCGGAGCTGCGCGCTGAGCGCCTCATGCGTCAGGCGTTCATGCGCGGCGTGCTGATCCACCAATACCAGCGACCCATCAGCGGCTTCGGCGATAATGAAAGTGTCCAATATCTGCGCCACGGCGCGGCCCAAGGGATGCGCGGCATCCATCGGCTCGGGTGCAGGCGGCGGCAGGCTGGGCGGGCGGAACCCCAAGGGCAGGCGCGGCTGCGGCAGCCCTGGCGGGCGCGGCATAAACTGGGGCAGAACGGGCAGGGCTTCGCCAAAGCCCGCAACGGGCGCAGCGCCGGCCAGGGAAGGCACCGCCACCACCGTCCCGGCCCCAATCGCGAGGGATTTGCGGAGCGTGGAGATCAAGGCACCGCGCACAGCCTCCCCATCACGGAAGCGGAGCTCGGTCTTCATCGGATGCACATTCACATCCACGGACTCCGGCGGCACTTGCAGGAACAGCGCCGCGACGGGGTGGCGGCCCTGCGGGATCACATCCCGATAGGCAACGCGTAAAGCCACGCGCAGCAAAGGGTCGCGCACCGGGCGGCGGTTCACCACCAAATGCTGGCCAAGCGTGGTCGGGCGGTGATGGGAGGGCAGCGCCGCCAGCCCGCTGATATCCAGGTTTTGGGAGACAGATTCTATCGGCACCGCGGCAGCGGCGAACTCCGCGCCCAGCACTTGCCTTATGCGCCCTTCCTGATCGGCGGCGGGCAGGGAAAGCACTTCCCGCCCATCGCTTTCCACGCGAAAGGCCACTTCCGGCCAGGCGAGTGCCAGGCGGCGCACCGCTTCCACCGCATGTTCGGCTTCCGTGCGGGGATGCTTTAGGAATTTCCGCCGCGCCGGGGTGGCAAAGAACAAATCCCGCACCTCAACCCGCGTGCCGGGGGCGCCAGAGGCCGGCGCCACATCCCCCTTCAGCCCGCCCTCCACATTGATCCGATGCGCCGCGCCACCCTGCGGGCAAGACGTGATGGAAAGCCGCGCCACCGCGCCGATGGAAGGCAAGGCCTCACCCCGGAAGCCCAGGGTTGCGATGCGAAACAAAGTCGCTTCTTCCGGCAATTTGGAGGTGGCGTGGCGTTCCACGGCGAGCGCCAGATCATCAGGCCCCATGCCGAAGCCGTCATCTTCCACCAGAATGCGGTCCATCCCGCCGCCTTCCAGCGTGATCGCGATGCGAAGCGCCCCGGCATCCAAGGCGTTTTCGACAATTTCCTTGAGGGCAGCAGCCGGGCGCTCCACCACCTCACCAGCCGCGATGCGGTTGGCGGTGGTTTCCGACAGCAGGCGGATGGCCGGGCGCGGGGCCATGATTGGGGCGGCGGACATGCGCCCTTATAACATGGCGCGCGATTCGCCGCGCCAAGCCCTTCCCGCAACGCATAACAGCGGCTAGTGATCGCCGAGAAACGGCAAGGCATGAGGGCTGACCCCATGAAGAAGATCTATCCGGATGCCAAGGCGGCACTTTCCGGCCTATTGCGCGATGGCATGGTGATCCATTCCGGCGGCTTCGGGCTTTCGGGCATTCCAACCCTGTTGATCGAAGCCATCCGCGATTCCGGCGTGAAGGACCTGACCGTGGTGTCCAACAATGCCGGGGTGGATGACGCCGGTTTGGGCCTGCTGCTGAAAACGCGCCAGATCCGCAAAATGATCTCAAGCTATGTCGGCGAAAACGCCGAATTCGCCCGGCAATACCTGGCCGGCGAGCTTGAGATTGAATTCAACCCGCAGGGCACCTTGGCCGAACGCATTCGCGCCGGGGGTGCCGGCATCCCGGCCTTTTTCACCAAGACCGGCGTTGGCACGGAAGTCGCCAAGGGCAAGGAAACCCGCGAATTTGATGGCGAGACCTTTGTGATGGAACGCGGCATTGTCGCTGACCTTGCCATCATCCACGCCTATATGGCCGATCATGAAGGCAATCTGGTCTATCGAAAAACCGCGCGGAATTTCAACCCCATGATGGCAACCGCGGCGCGTGTCACGGTCGCCCAGGTGGAACATCTGGTCCGGCCAGGAGAGATTGACGCAGACCACGTCCATACGCCGGGCATTTTCGTCAAGCGCATGATCACCTGCCCGCCTGGCTACGAAAAGCGCATTGAACAGCGCACTGTCCGCAAGCACGCGCCCGCCGCCGCGGCCGGCGCTGAGTCCCAGGGATAAGGAGAAAAACCATGGCCTGGAACCGCGATGAAATGGCCGCTCGTGCGGCGCGCGAATTGGAAGATGGCTTCTATGTGAACCTGGGGATCGGCATCCCGACGCTGGTCGCCAATCACGTCCCCGCCAGCTTCAATGTGCAGCTACAAAGCGAAAACGGCATGCTGGGCCTAGGCCCCTTCCCCTACGAAGGTGAAGA
This sequence comes from Roseomonas sp., assembly GCA_044373565.1. Lineage (GTDB taxonomy): Bacteria > Pseudomonadota > Alphaproteobacteria > Acetobacterales > Acetobacteraceae > Neoroseomonas. The sequence continues at coordinate 3,208 of JBILPX010000149.1, read as the reverse complement.
AGATGCTGATCTGATCAATGCCGGCAAGCAGACCATTACTCAGTTGCCCACCAGTTCCTTCTTCGATTCCGCGCAATCCTTCGGGATGATCCGCGGCGGGCATATTGATCTTTCCATCCTGGGCGCCTTGCAGGTGGCGGAAAATGGCGACCTGGCCAATTGGATGATCCCTGGCAAGATGGTGAAGGGCATGGGCGGCGCGATGGATTTGGTCGCGGGCGTCAAGCGCGTGATCGTGCTGATGGAACATACCGCCGGCGGCAAGCCCAAGCTGCTCAAGCAATGCGGCCTGCCGCTGACCGGCAGCCGCGTGGTGGATATGGTGATCACCGATCTCGGCGTGTTTGAAATCGCCCGGCGTGGCCCGCCCGTAATGAAGCTGATCGAACTCGCCCCCGGCGTGACCGAGGCTGAAATGCGCGAAAAGACCGAAGCGGATTATACGGTGGCGCTCTCAAAATAGCGCTCTCGCCCCCGTTTTGCCGCCAAAATCATGCCCGCGCCGGGATCGCGCTTGACCCGGCGGGGGCATAGGATCATTTTGCGCCGCAATCTTAAACCCGGGCGCGCCGCGCGCCCTACAATTGAGGTCCGATGCCCAAAGAAGATATGATGGAGTTCAGCGGAGAGGTGATGGAGCTTCTGCCCAACGCCATGTTCCGCGTGAAACTGGATAATGAGCATTTGGTCCTGGCCCATACCAGCGGGAAGATGCGCAAGAACCGCATCCGCGTGCTCGCCGGTGATCGCGTCAATGTTGAAATGACGCCCTATGATCTGACCAAGGGCCGCATCACCTTCCGCTTCAAGTAACGCAGCGCACATGGATGCCGTGCGCTTGCCGCTGGTATTGGCGAGCGCCAGTCCCCGCCGCCTGGATTTGCTGGTGCGGCTTGGCATCACGCCCGCGCGCGTGATTGCGACCGATATTGATGAAACGCCCATCAAGGCCGAATTGCCGCGCGCCTTGGCCGCCCGGCTTTCGCTTGCCAAGGCGGAAGCCGCCTTACCCCTGGCCGAAGGCGCGCTGATCCTGGCTGCCGATACGGTGGTGGGCGTTGGCCGGCGCATCCTGCCAAAAGGCGAGACCGAGGCCGAGGCGCGGCATTGCCTGGCGATGCTTTCCGGCCGGCGGCATTGCGTGACCACGGGCGTGGTGCTGGCGCTGCCCGATGGGCGGCGCATCCAGCGCCTGGTCGAAACCAACGTCACCTTTCAGCGCCTGACTGAAGCGCAGGTGGAAGACTACGTCGCTTCCGGCGAATGGCAGGGTAAGGCCGGCGCCTATGCCATCCAAGGCCGGGCCGAGGCTTTCACGCGCTTCATCTCCGGCAGCCATTCCAATGTGGTCGGCCTGCCCTTGTTTGAAACCGCGCAAATGCTGCGGGGGATTGGGTGGCTGAAGCCCTGATCCTGGCTGAAGCCTCCCCTGGCGAAGTGCGGACCGCGCTGCTGCTGGGTGGGAGGCTGATGGAAGCCTGGGTGGAACGCCCCGCGCGGCCTGATGGGGTTGGCGATCTGCATCGCGGGCGCGTGGTGGCAATCTCGGCCGCCATGTCGGGCGCCTTCGTGGCACTTCCTGGCAATGAAACCGGCTTCCTACCGGAAAGCGCGGCCAGCGCGCCGCGCCAGCCGATCAAACAAGCCGTGCAGGAAGGGCAGATTTTGGGGCTGCGCGTGACGCGCGCTGCGCAGGCCGGCAAGGGGCCAAGGCTTTCCGCCGTACTTACAGATGCCGAAGCCGCGATAATTGCTGCGGCACTCCAAGGCGCGCCGCGGCTGGTGGCACGCGGGCCATGTGCAGCGCAGCGCCTCGCCGCGCGCTATCCCAACGCTGCGATTCGTTTGGCTGGCGCAGGCTTGGTGGCACGGCTGCGCGCGGCGCTCGGTGATCGCGTTCAGGCCCAGCATGGCACGGTATTCGATGACGCGATTGAAGATGAATTCACTGCCTTATCCGAAAGCGCGGTGGCTTTGCCGGGCGGCGGGGTGCTGCACATCCAAACCACGCGCGCGCTGACGGCGCTTGATGTGGATAGCGGCGGCGCAGGCGATGGCTTGGCGCGCTTCAACGAAACGGCTTTGCCGGAAATTGCGCGGCAGATCAGGCTGCGCAATCTCTCGGGAGCGATTTTGCTTGATGTGGCAGGGCTTTCCGCCAAGCGTCGGCAGGCTTTGCTTGAACCGCTCCGCGCCGCGCTGGCACCTGATAGGCTGGCGCGGCTTGTCGGGCTGACCGGGCTTGGGTTGTTTGAGGTGGTGCGCGACCGCATCCACCCGCCCTTGGCCGAAATCCTGCACACGCTCTTTGCGGAAGGCTTGGCTGCTTTGCGCCAGGCAGCGCGCGATGCGGCGGCGCGGCCCGCTCAGCGGCTGATGCTGGAAGCGCGGCCAGAGGTGATCGCGGCCTTGCGCGACCTGCCCGGCGCGCTTGATGACTATACAGCGATCACCGGGCATGGGCTGGAATTGCGGAGTGTGGCATCAGGCACAGCGCAAATACGGGAGGTCCCGCGTGACTGACGCCGAGAAAAAACCGCGCCGCCCGCGCTGCCCTGTTTGCCGCCGCGCCTCCGCGCCGGAACAGCGCCCCTTTTGTTCGGATCGCTGCCGGCAGGTGGATTTGGGCAGATGGCTGACCGAAGCCTATGCGATACCGGCCGCGGTCACGCCGGAAGAAGAAGAGGATTAGCCCTTCCCCCTTGGCGAGGCTCGGCCTAGCCTTCTCTCAAAGGTTGAGGGGAAATCGCCATGGAAGAATTCGACTATGTGATTGTCGGCGCCGGTGCTGCCGGCTGTGTGCTGGCCAATCGGCTGAGCGCTTCGGGCAAACATAGCGTTGCCATCCTTGAAGCGGGCGGCAAAGACAATAACATCTTCATCAAAATCCCAGCCGGCTTCAACAAAACTGTCTATAACCCGAAGCTCAATTGGGGCTATGAAACCGCGCCTGGTCCCTACATCAATAATCGCAAAATTCCTTTCCCACGCGGCAAGGTTTTGGGTGGTTCCGGTTCCATCAATGGCCATCTTTATGTGCGCGGCCAATCCGCCGATTACGATATGTGGGCGCAGCTTGGCTGCCGCGGTTGGTCCTGGGATGATGTGCTGCCCTATTTCAAGCGCGCGGAAACCCGCGGCAATGGCGGTGGCGATTCCTCCGTGCGCGGCGATTCCGGCCCGCTTTCCATCGAAGATCAGCGCGACC